>NZ_JBEZJL010000020.1:0-143031 GCF_040651755.1 Actinomadura sp. NPDC048394
GACCCCGCGGCCCCCCGCCCCCCGCCGCCGCCGGCCCCCCCCTCCCCCCCCCCCCCGCGGGGGGGCGCGGGGGGGGGGCGCGGCCCACCACACCGCACGACCGAGGGAGACCACCGCATGCACCAGCAACTGGCGTTTCCGCCTCCGACCAGCCCGGCCGGGCCCGAACTCCCCGTGCACGGGGAGTTCGCCGAACTCTCCCCCGAGTCCGAGCTGTGCCAGCGCTGGCGCTACCGGCGCCACAGCTGGACGCCGCGCTCGGCCGGCGGGTTCACCGCCGAGAACTACCAGGTACTCGCGATCGAGGAACGCGTCGCCAAGCCCTACATCCTGGCCCACCACTACTCGGGAACCTACCCCGCAGCGGCCCGCCGCTTCGGCCTGTTCCTGGACACCGGCGAGGGTCTGGACCTGGTCGGCGTCGCCGTCTTCGGCATCCCGCCCAGCGCCGCCGTGCTCACCAACGTCTTCCCCGACCTGGAGCCGTACGTGCAGAGCTTGGAGTTGTCGCGCTTCGTCCTGGAGGGCGACGCCGCCGACCCGCCGCTGAGCGGCTCCGGCGGGCGGCACACCCCGCCGCCCCGCCCCGGCCGCGCTCCCGGCAACGCCGAGTCCTGGTTCCTGGCCCGGTGCCTGGAGCACCTGGCCGCCGCCGACGTGCGCGGCGTCGTCATGTTCGCCGACCCGGTGCCCAGGCAGGTCGGACCGCGCATCGTCCACCCCGGGCACATCGGGACGATCTACCAGGCGTCCAACGCGGTGTTCACCGGACGGGGGACACCGCGCACCCTCACGCTGCTGCCCGACGGGAGCATCCTGTCCGATCGCGCCATGCAGAAGGTGCGCAAGGGCGAAGGCGAGTACGTCGAGCGGCGCCTGGTGGGGCTGGGCGCCCGGCCGCCGCGCGCCGGGGCCCGCCCCGCCGATTGGCTGACCGATGCCCTCAACGACCTCGGCGCCGTCCGGATGCGGCACCGCGGCTGCCTGCGCTACGCCATCGCCACCTCCCGCCGCAACCGCCGCCGGGTCACGATCGCCGGGACGGCCCAGCCCTACCCCAAACGGCTCGCCCCGGCCGGGGGGCCCCGATCGTGATCGTCCGGCTGGACACCGCCTGGGACCTCGACCCGCAGGGATGGGCCGAGGCCCTGGGCGCGGACGAACGCGTGTGCGCCCGCGAGCTGATGCACTACCTCAGCGCGTCGATCGGCGACTTGGAGCTCTACACCGACAACCAGGCCATCGTCGCCCGCGACGGAACGACCGCCCAGGCGCTGCCCGACCAACTGGACGGCCGGGTCCGGTTCGAGCTGGGCTGGCTCATCGAGACGACCGCCGAGGACTGGCGGCGCATCCGCCAGGAGCGCCGGTCCATCGCCGAGGTGCCGACCCTGGACCGCGCACACCTGGACCTGGCCACCTACACCGCTCGCGAGCTGTACGGGCTCCCGCAGATCTGCGAGACCGACGCGGTGATGCGGGTCCTGAAGCCCTATACCGCCACCTACACCCCCCAGATCCGGATGCGGCCGTTCCCCAGAGCGTGAGTCCGGCCGGAGAACCGGGGTCTCGACAGCAGCAGGCGAAAATGATTTGTGTATTATTCTTTACGTCTGGCCGGGTGTGGCGCCCGGCCAGCCGCCACCCACCGCACGACCAGAAGAAGGAGAGCACTCGTGGACACCAGCATTCCGCCCCGTCCGGGCGGAGCAGTCCGGCCGATCGCCTTCCGCCTCCAGGGCGCTTGGCTGTGCGCCGGCCGCTGCATGACCTACGCGGCCTTCCAGCGGACCAGCGTCCTGCTGCGCGACCGCACCGGCGACCTGCGCGTGGCCTACAGCCCCGCCGACCTGGACGCCGGGGACGACGTCGTCCGCTGCGACAACTGCGAGGACCCCATCCAGCCCCAGGAGGCCGCCCACAGCACCGACACCGACGAGGCCCTGGAGCAGGTGCTGTTCGCGCTCAACGCCACCATCACCGAGCCGGACACCTGCTGGTACATCGTGTTCGACACGCCGACGCCCACCGAACAGACCAGCGGCGTCCGCGAACGCATCGCCCTGGTCCGGCTCACCGACGCCACGGCCGAGGCCAACGGGCTGCTCGCCTGACCCGGCGGGGCGGCCGGAACCGACCTGCCACCCCGCCGCTCCACGCCGCCCGCGCCCCGCGCGGGCGGCGGCCCGCACGGCGACAGCCCCGCGGCTGCCGCCTCGTTCGAGACCTGGGAGAGCAATGCCGACCCTTGCCGAGATCGACCGACTCCGGGCCTGCCCAGCGCCCACCTACCCCCAATACCAGGAGCTTCGCGAGGCCGCCCAGGCCGGCGGCCCGCTCATCGACCCGAGGGAACTCCCGCGCATGCAGGCCGCCATCGCGCGGCGCGGCCACGACTGGTGCACCGCCGTCCTCGGCTTCTGGATGCCGCCGACCGGGCTTCGCGGCATCACCACCCAGGAGGCGCGCATGCTGGTCCTGGCCGACGAACGCGGCCTGGACCCGCCCGAGCCCGCGCCCGTGGCGGCCGCCCGAACCCGCGACCAGGCCGACGCCGACGCCCGCCGCGCCGCCGCCGACCAGGCGCACCACCGCGACCGTCAGCGGTGGCGCAGCACGCTGGCCGCATGCGCCGCGCCCGTGGAGGTGCGGCCGAACCCGCGCGGCCGCAGAGCTGGAGGACGCGACGCGCTCCGGCACGTCGTTCCCCTCCGGGACGCCGAGTCAGGCCCGCCCACCCGGCGGCGCCGCCACCTGGCCGGGCGAGCGCTGTGCGAGACGCCCCACCGCGCCAAGCCGATGCGGCTGGCCGCGCCCACCGACCAGCCCGCGACCTGCCAGCGGTGCCTGCGCTTCGCCCCGCTGATCGAACCGGCCGCCGCACGCGCGGACGCCGCCGCACCCCCGCCCAGTCGCCAACGCTCTAGGCTCATCAACGACCAGGCAGGAAGGACCGGACACGTGATCCGCGCAGGCCGCAAGGCCCTCACCGTCGACGATGTCGCCAGCGCCCATGGCTTTGTCTCCCTGCGCGCGGCCAAACGCGCCGGGCTGTTCGACAACCCCACGCTGCCCAAGCCGATCAACCAGCGGGGCGGCGAGAAACGCGGCAACAAGCTGCTGTACGACGCCGCGCAGATCCACGCGCACGCCGCCGGCGATCCGATTCCGGACCTGCCCGCCGACGACCACCCCGACGACCTGCTGGACCTGCGGGAAGCCGCCGCGTTCTGGGGCATCTCGCACATCACTTTCCAGTCCTACCTGAACAACAAGCCGCACCTGATCCCCGAGCCGGTCCAGGTCGGCGGAGTGCTGCACTGGCGCCGCGGTGACCTGGCGGCCTTCGTCCGGCCCGGCCGGGGGAGTGGGGGCGGGCGGGCTGCCGGAGCCACCGACAGCGCACCGCGCCGCCGCCGCGGCGAAGTCCAGCTCCACATCCTGGACGTCCTGGCCGAAGGGCCGCGCAACGGCTACCAGATCGCCGAGGCGATCGCCGAGCGCACCGGCGGGCCCAAGCCGACCAACCTGCACCTCGCACTCCGCAAGCTGCAGGACATCGGGCTCGTGGACAGCGAGAAGGTCGGCCGCGCCCGCATCTACGAACTCACCGAGGCCGGGCGCAGCAAGCCCGCATGGGAGTCCCTGCCGGGCGAGGCCCGCCGCGCACGGGTCGAGGCATTGCTGGAGACGGCACTTTCAGAAGACAGGGAGATCACGGCGCAGGAGGTCGCCGATGACCTCGGCGTGCACCCCGACCACGCGCGCCGCCTCATCGAGGAGATCCGGATGGACAGGGTTGTCGAGATGGTCGCCGCCGCCGCCCGCGACAGACGCAGGAAGGTTACGGCTACGAAAGTCGCTGCCGAGGTCGGCGTGGATCTGGACCACGCGCGTCGGCTCATCGAGGCGGCCCAGCCCTAACGTCACCAACCTCCAGGGAAGGGGGCAGAGATGCCAAAGCCGATCCCCTTCGCCGTCCCGGACGATGCGCAGCTGGCCTACATCGAGAGGATCACCCCCGACGGTGAGAAGCTGCCGTGCCGTCTGCGCGGCTGGGTTGTCGACCCGGCCGAGTACGGTGACCCGACGCAGTTGTTCTGCGCAGGTGACGGCCCCGCCGGCACGGCCACCTGCGACAATCGGCCCGGCTTGGTCGAGGTGATCCGGCTGCGCGTCTTCCACGATGTGTTCTGTGAGGTCATCTGGTGTAAGAGGCACGGCATGATCGGCATGGAAGTGCTCGATTTCATCGACCACGACGCGGCCGGGAAGCCAGCTCCCGGCATCGCCAGACCTCCCACCGGGCACTCCCGCCAAGAGCCCTGACCCGGCGGAGCACCGCGCATATCCAGTCCTCGCCGGGGCGCGCCCGCTGCGGCGACGCGTCGCGACGTCGGCTTGGGCGACGTCGCCCAGCTCGGCGGCGCGCGCCGCTGCCGCCCACGTCCGGCGACGCGCCACCCGGCGGCGCCGTCCCTTCAGCCGGACGCTGGCACACCACCCGTCATCGCCGTCGCGACATCGGCGGCGGTACCGAAGCGCGGTTCTGGCCGCGTGCGCGGCGTCGCCGACGCGTGTCGGCGACACTGGCCAGGTCGCGGCGGGTTGGCGCAAGGGGTGGGGGCGGCTGACGCAAGGCCGCGAGCGCGAACCGCGCGGCGGCACCACGATGTCGCCGCCGGTCCCTTGCCGTCTCGAACGGTGCGGTGCGGCGTCCGGATGGTCGTCCCGGCCCTGCTGCGCCCGCAGCAGGGCCGGACATGGACGTGCGGGGGCGACATCGTGCGACATCTGCCGGGCGACATCAGCAGGGCGACATCACAGCGACCTCGCGCGAGGTTGGCGAGCAGCGGCAGGATGCTGCCTGCCGCAGGACGCCGGCGGCTAGCCTCCGACCTCCTGAATTGTCTCGGCGACCACGCGCGGAACAACCTCCCGCGCCTGCCCCAAGATCCGTTCCAACGTCACCGCATGGCGGCTGGAGTCCACCGCGATATAGGCGCCCCATCGAGCGGGCTCGTATCTGGCCAGCATCGACAGCACGAACAGCACCGCCCACCACGCCATCAGCGGATGCATCGTCCTGTCCTCGCCGGCGACCGTCGGGAACAGGTAGCGGCCCCCGCAGTAGGCGCGGGTGAACGACTCCAGATAGGCGACCTTGCCCGCATCTCCGCCCGGCCAGTCCGGCGGCGGCTCCCAGTTCATCGTGACCTCGCCCCCACCGCCCACGTGCCGCACGAACTCCGGCGGGCCCTCCGCCGAGGTCAGCACGTATGGCACAGCGGCGCGCTTCCCGAGCACGAACGCCGACAGGTACTCCGCGAGCGCGGCGTGCCCGTCCTGCGCGTCCAGCACCCAATCCGGCAACGGCCACAGCGGCGTAGGCACGAGCGGATTCCCCTCCAGCCCGCTGTACATTTGCGTCTCGATCTGCAGCGGTGTCCGCCGGGCCACCAGGTCATCGCTCAACGCCAGGTCGCGGCACTCGGGGATGCAGTCCCACAGCGGTGCGAGCGGCACGGGCCCGCGCTCGTCCTTCGGCCACAACGGAGACCCCAGCAGCTCCGACAACCGGGCGAAGCTCCCCTTGCGCCCCGGCGCGTCGGTCACCGTCGTGATCTGGGCCAGGTCCGCGGACTTCAGCACCCCGGGCGTCACGTTGATCCCGTGCCCGTCCAGCAGCCAGTCCGGGCCCTTCAAACCCTTCGCGGCCGCCGCGATCGCCCGCCCCGCCTGACTCAGCGCATAGAACAGCAGTAGCGGACTCGACGCCGGACCCACGCGCCCGGCCGCGCGCATCAGCTGCTCGGCCTGCTCCAGCGCCGCCACATATGTCCGGCGCCGGGCCTTGTCGGCCGCTGCGGCCGCCGGCGGGTCCCACCGCGTCGCCCGCAGCCCTTGCCAGATCAGGTCGAAATCCTCAGCCACGTGCCGACCCTAACCACCCAGACCGGCATCCTGGCGTCCTTCGGTCCCAGCCCCCCGGGGCAGGGAGATCTCCGCAGGACACGCCGTGCGGTGTCGGCCCTGTGATCGGCCCAGATCGCAGGTGGCCGCATTGGATCTCGGCGGTTGCCGCAGGGGGATCATGAGCGCCGCTGGAGCTGGATGCGCGACTTCGGCCAGGACGTCGGCGAGGGCCTTCAAAAGCGCGGCGAGGGGAGGGAGCGGGGCCGGGCCGACCGCGACCGCCCGGTCGCCGGACCTCGGGCCGCGCCAGACGCAGCACGAGTGAAAGCAGCCCCGGCGTCCTTCAAAGGCGACGAGAACCGGCACTGAGCAGGCGGTTCTACGAGACCGCTCTACCTTGTGGCAGTTTAAACATGTATTATTTTATGTGTCGGGCTGGTTTGGGGGTGGCACTCCAGCGCCCGGCACCCCACCACACACCGCCCGGAAGGAAGACCAGATGTCACAGGCAGTACTGCCCCTCGCCGAATGCACCGAGGACGGCCTCGCCGCTCTCGTCGGCGCCCTCCCGCGCGACACAGCGCCGTCGCCGCGCCTCGCAGGCGGACAGGGCAGCGAGGGGGAGGACGCTCTCGAACGGTTCGCCGAGCACCCGCATGTGGTGGAGTGCCGCCGCGCGGCGGCGGTCCTGGCCGCACACCTTGAAGCCCACCCGCAGGACGAGCAGGCGCAGGACTGGGCGTTCCTGGCGGACGAGCGAATCGACGCGTGCGCGCTGGCGCTCGCCGACGGCGCGCAGCAGGAGGCGGCCGCGCACGCGAAGGACGCGCGGGCGGACCGGGCCGCGATGATCACCGACGAGCTGGTCGACCAGCGGGGGTTCGTCTACGCCCCGGCCGCGTTCGCCGCCCTGGACGCCGACACGCGGGCCCTGCTCACCGAGTACGCCGCCCCCTACCCGGTGCGGTGGCTGTTCCCACGGCCGACCGCCGAGTCCGAGCGCGTCCTGATCAAGTTCCACGGCCCCGGCGGATGGGCCTGGGGCATCCGCGAGGTGCTGCGCGCCTCCGACGTGGACATGGTGGGGGTCGACGTCGAAGCGGCGGCGGTGCAGACCGCGCGCGCGGCCGGGTTCGAGGTCGTCCACGCCTCCGTGCTGGACCTGCGCCCCGACCACCCCGCCCTGGTCTACGTCACGGGTCAGCTCCCCTCCCCGCCGTGCCAGGGATTCTCGGGCGCGGGGCTGGGCCTGGGGCGCAGCTCGGACGCGGTGAGGATCATCACCGACGTGATGCGGACCGTCCCGGCGGCCGTCGGCGTGCACCCTTCCAACCACCTCGACGGCACGTTCGCCGGGCTGCAGCGCTCCGGCCAGTCGTGGGCCGAGGTGCGCGAGGACCTCCAAGCGCTGGCGGACGACCGCCCCGGGCTCATGGTGGAGGTGCTCATCTGGGCCGCCGCCGCGCTGCACCGGTGCGGCGGAGACCTCCGCTGGATCGCCATGGAGCAGAGCGACCGGCTCCCCGCCCCGATCCTGCGCGAGCTGTGCGCGGTGCTGCGCGCCCTGGGCTTCAAGACCATCGAGACCGAGACGTTGGACTCCGTGGTGCACGGCGCGGCCTCGCACCGCAAGCGGCTGTTCGTGACCGCCTACCTGGGGGACGTCGCCCCGATCGTGCCGTCGACCCCCGCGCACCCCATGCCCGTCACCAGCTTCGCGAAGCTGACCGGCTGGGACGAGTCCGACACCGTGATGACGCGCGGGCAGCGAGGCATCAACCCCTTGACCGGTAAGCCCAAGGGCGGCGGCTCGTTCTCCGCATCCCAGGTGTCCACCTGCATCACCGCCACCTCGTACGGATGGAAGAGCGCCCAGACCGGCGCGCGCATGACCCAACCGGACATCGGCCGGGCGGTCGGTTTCCCGGCCCACTACCCCTGGACGCACGTCGGCCGGGGGGAGGGCGTGCGGAACAAGGCACAGCTGGCAGCGGACGTCGTGGCGCCGATGACGGCCGCGGCGGTGGTGGGGCGCGCGCTCGGCCGAGAGTGGGAGCCGCAGACCCGGGCCTACGTGCACGAGCTGTACGACCAGCCCGCCGAGCCCGCCACCCCGGACGCCACCCCGGACGCCACCCCGGACGCCGCCCCGGACGCCGCCGAGGCTGCGGCGGCGGCCTCCGACGGCACCTCCTTCGCTCAGTGCGAATTGTTCATGTAATGTTTTATTCATCGGGCCCGGTCGCTGTGACCGGGCCCGACCTCACCGCGAAACGCCCGCCGACTTCGGCATCACCCGGCGTGGACCGCCCGACGGCCTGACCGACCCGCCGTCCGCCACCGCGCCTGCCACGGGGGAGTGGCACCCCTGCGGCGCGGCGCGCACCACCCCACCACAAGCCCATCGACCGCCAGGAGCGCACCATGGCCCCGCTCTACATGACCCCGCCGTCCACCGGACCGATCCGCGAGTGCATCCGCTCCGGCGGCCTCGGCATGATCGCCACCCCCGCGCAGGGCAACCGGATCGAATCGGGGTACTGGTGGTGCGCCGACAACGGAGTGTTCGGCGGTGCGTACCCCGGCGACGAGGCATACCTGCGCTGGCTGGCATCGCTGCGGCGCCACGCCGACCGCTGCCTGTTCGTGGTGGCGCCCGACGTCGTCGGCGACCACGCCGGGTCCTGGAGCCGATCCCGCGACCTGCTCCCGGTGATCCGCTCCCTCGGCTTCCCCGCCGCGTTCGTCGCCCAGGACGGCGCGGAGCGCGAGCACTCCGCCTGGATCTGGGAGGAGTTCGACTGCCTCTTCCTCGGAGGGTCGACGGAATGGAAGTTGGGCCGCGAGGCCGCCCAGATCGCCCGCGCCGCCAGTGACATGGGCAAGTGGGTGCACATGGGTCGCGTCAACAGCGCCCGGCGCTACCGCTACGCCGCAACCGAGTGCTGGTGCGACTCGGTCGACGGGACGTACCTGACCTACGGCCCCGACCGGAACCTGCCCACGGTCCTCGACTGGGCCGAGCAGGTCGACACCATGCAGGAGTGCCTCTTCGGCACGGTCGCCCTAGCGTGTTGACGTTTTATAATGTATTGTTTTTTGTATAGTCAGTAGGTCGGGGGCCGGGAGTGGCACCCGGACCCGACCACCCACCACACGACCGACAAGGGAGCATCAGATGGACGAGCTCACCCCGATGACCCAGCAGCTCGACCGGGCGGGCATCGCCTTCCGCATCGAGAACACCGGCGGGAACGTCATGGTCCTGTTCGTCACGCTGGCCAGCGGAGTCATCGTCGGGATCTCGCGGGACGGCTTCTGGATCGTCTGCGAATACGCCAGCCGCACCGACACCGGCAGCGGCTACGACCGTCCCTACGACGAGTACGCGCGGCCCGCCGACGTGCTCACGCACCTCAAGAACGCCGAGAACCCGCGCCAGCTCTTCGACTCGCCGGGCTGCGGCTACCTCGAAGGAGAGGCGGTGCACGACAACGCGACGGTGGCCGTCAGCGAGTGCGGGACCTGCGCCACCAACCGCGCCGACCGTGTGAGCCCGGCGCCGTGAGCGCCCGCTGACCCGACCGGTTCGGGCCGTGGTCCGGGGGTGGCGCCCCGGACCACGGCCAGCCAGCACCCACCACACCAGGAGCAGCGTGAACAATCGCACCCCACCCGCCCGGCCCTGCCGGTGCCCGGCGGACGCACAGGCCACCTCCGGCGACCTGGTCGTCACCGGCCACACCCCGACCTGCCCGAACCGAGGGCCCCGCCGCTACCTGTTCACGGTCGCGGGGGAGGAGCACATCGGCACTCTGGCCGACTACGCCCGGCACTGGGAGCAAGCCCTCCTCGGCGACCTGACCAGCCTGTCCGACCACCTGATCGCCGGAGACGCGGTCTACCGCGTCGAGGTCAAGGACGGCGGCGTTGACCACGAGGGATGGAGGCACATCGCCCTGACCGTCGAGCACGAGACCGTCCTGCTCGCCATCGCCGCGTCCGACGACCTCGCGGACGCCCCCACCGACGCCTTCTGCTGGGTCTGCGGCGACGAGGGACACCTGCCCCGGCCCAGCTGCCTGGACACCTGATCAGGAAGGACACGCACGATGGGCTACGACCACTGGATCAGCGAGGCGATCAGCATCGACCCGCCGATACCGGCCTCCCAGATCCCCTCCATTCACCCGCTCCACCCCAACCACCACCCCGTGTGCAGCAGCCGGTACACCGGCGAGCGGGTCCAGCCGGACGTGTACGGCCACGCCGAGTGCGTGTGCGCTCCCGACCTGATGTTCGAGATCGCCGACGGGCAGGCTGTGGCCATCGTCCCCGGCTCCCCGGTCGGCCACAAGCTCGGCGCACCTGTGCGCCAGGTGGAGGACGTCGTCGCCGAGTACGGCACCGGCCGGCGCTTCGGCGGCTGCCTGCTCTTCGAGGGCGAATGCGGCGAAGAGTGGAGCATCGAGGTGATCGACGGCCGCGTCGTCGTCAACGACGAAGAAGGCGAGGGAGACGAGGACGAGGCGGACGACGACCCCGTTGCCGAGCATGGGCAGATGCTGATCGAAGACGACTAGAACACCGCCGACCAAGGAAGGCCCCCGGAAGGCGCTCGTCTGCGCCGCCATCGTCCGGGGGCCTCCCCATGACTTGGCGCAATTTATCATGTATTGTTTTTAACGTTGGCTTGGGGGTGGCACTCCGAGTCGGCGCCCATCACACGAGTCCGATTCCAGAAGGGACCATCCGGCGTGATCCTCGACTTCACCACCGACGACCCCGGCTCCCCCCGCTACGGCGAGTCCAGCGAGCTGCCCGCGTTCCTGTCCGGCAACCGGTGCGTCGCCCAGAGCGCTGGCGAGCTGTCCTGCGAGCGCACCGCCGAACGAGCCCTGTGGATGCCCAACCGGGACAACCCCGGCCCGTTCCCGGTCTGCCTGGCGCACGCCGACCGGCAGGAAGACCGCCGCCCCGCCCCGGCCGCGTACATCGCCCTGGTCTGCCCCAACTGCGGGGCGGCTGACGAGATAGCGCAGGAGGCCGAGGCTGTGCGCATCACCGACCTGTACGTGGAGAACGGCGTGCTGTTCGGGAGCCAGAACGACGACTGGACGTTCACGCCGCGCCGCACCTGGTGCAAGGAGTGCGGCCATGACGTCACACTGCCCGGACCGGTGGAGAACTGCAGCTAGACGAACCGGCCACCAGCAGCGAAGGGGCCCGCGGCGACGCCTCGATGCGTCGCCGCGGGCCCCGTCCGCGCTCGCGGGGGGCGGCGAGATGGCCCGCAGCTGGCCCGAACAGACCAGGCGGGGCCGAGGCGATGACGCCGCCGCAGCGGTAGCCCGCCGGTGTCGCCTCATGCAGGCGGCGCGGCCGAGAACGAGGCAATCAGTTCCTCGGGCTTGCGGGCCTCCGGCGTCTCCACCAGGTCGAAGGACCGGTAGACCCCGCTGACCATCAGGACGGCCTCGGCGACGCGACGCGCGTGCGCCCGGCCGAGCGAACGCATGGCGTCCCGCACGTCCACCGGCTCCCCGGTCGCCAGGCCGGCGGCCAGCCGCAGCAACCGCGCCGTGGACGAGGCGAGCGGCGGCGAGAACTCCAGCGCGGCAGCGACCGCCACCCCTCCCGGGTGACAAAGGCGTGCTCGCCGTTCTCGCCGTCCTCGATGAAGGAAGCCATCTCTGCGCGGGCGTGCACGTCGGTGAACACCAGCAGATGGACGGCGGCGGCATCCGGCCCCTCCTTCCCGCTCCCCGCCGTGAGGAGCTCGGCGAGGTGCTGTGCGGAGCGCTGTGCGGCCATGGTGACTTCCTCCGGGCTCTGCTGGCTGACGGTGCGCAGTCCACGATCGCACCTCACACGTCCGCGCCACTGCGGCATCAGTATTTCATGTATAGTTTTATATGTGGGGCTGGGTGTGGTGCCCGGCCCCGCGCCCACCACACCCCACCAGAACGGAGCCGGTGATGGACAGCCAGAACGCGCCTGCGGCCGCCGAGGACGGCAAACGGACCATGAGCGTGACCATGAGGGTCACCCTCGACCTGGAGGTTGACGAGGCCATCGACCTCGACGGGCTGGAGCAGGACGAACTGCAGGACTCCCTCGAAGACGAGGCGCGGATGCACCTCGAAGGGCTGGGCTTCGAGGTCGGATACGACCGGGACAACGACGCCAACGCCTACGCCTACGTCGAGACCAACAACGTCAGCATCACCGACATCGTCGTCTCCTACTGACGGCTTCCATGTCCCGCCCGGTCCGGCCCCGCCATCTCTGGCGGGGCCGGACCGCTTTCCCGTTGCGGTGGCCCTTCCGTGATCCCCATGCGCGAGCACGGCGCACATGTTCGCCTGCTCGCCCTCTGCGTCTAAAACATGTATTATTCTAAATGTCGCCGGAGGTGGCGCTCCGGGTCAACCCACCACACAGCCGCATGGAGGAGAGAAGATGACCAGTCCGAAGAGGGACACGAACGTGCGTTTCCTGCGCCGCGTGATCGCCGAATACACCATCCTGGCCGTCGGCATGGCGGTCGCGTTCTACATCCTTGGTGACACCGGTCAGCACGACCAGGCGAGCAGCCTCGTGCTGCTCGGCATCGTCCTGGTGGACGTCGCGCTGGTGTGCCGCCGCCTGCCCCGCCTCGTGCGGATCGGCCAGCAGGCGTTCCGACGCCGCTGACGTAACGGGAAGGGAGGGGGAGCCGCGCAGCGCGGCGCCCCCTCCTTTCCTCGTGTGCGAGCATGTCGCGCCGCCTGCGCCACGGGGGTCGGCTCTGCTGCTCGCTGTCGTCTACAGCGTGACCCGGCGCAGCGGTCCTCCCGGAAGCTCGGCACCGCCGGCGGAGGGTCTACTACGAGGCGGCCGGGCCCGGCGCCGGAGCGGTGAGGCGGTCGACGATCAGGGCGACCAGTGGCGACCCCGACCAGTCGGAGGACGGGTTGCCGGGCGTAGGCCACTGGGGCGGCTGCCAGGACCGCTCAGCCACGCGGTACATCGTGCCGCCCAGCCAGACGACATCGCCGACGGCGGGCGGGCAGCACCAAGGCCAGTTGACGTCAGCGCTGAACTCGGCGCCGGGGCCTGCCGTGCCATCGGTGTAGAACGTCAGCCCCTCGTAGTCGAAGCCACCCTCCGGGCCAGGGCTGCGCAGGGTGAACCGGAGGCGCTGTGCTGGCCTAGGTGCAGCCTCGCGTAGATGATCGAGATGGCCCTCGGGGCGGCTGGTGGCTGGCGGTGTCACGGCTCTCGATCCTAGAGCCGACGTCGACTCCTGCCGGGCGGGCTTGCCCGTGTTCGGCCAACGTGCTGCCATTCGCGCAGTAGAGCGTGAACAGCGTGGTATGGAGGGCGGCCGGGCGTCGTTCCCGCGTGAGGGCTCGGGGCCCGGGATGGTCCTGGACGTCCCGGCCGCCCGGTCTCAGGGCGCGGCGATCGCGGGCTCGGGAATTGCTGGGAGAGCACTAGCCGCGGGGAAGGCGACCTCCTCCCGATACAGCTCCCCCTCGGTGAGGCAGTGGTGCAGGCAGGTCAGCAGCCGCCCGTACAGGTTGCGGAGTGCGGCGGCGTACCGGTCGCCGGCCTCGCGGCGCCGGTCGTAATGGGCGCGGGCGCCGGGGGAGCGGGTCAGGGTGGCGAAGGCCCACTGGTGCCCGGTCACTTTGAGGCGGCGGTTGCAGGCGGTGCGCATGGTGACGCTCGAAGTGCCGCCGCTGGCCCAGGTCAGTGGTGCGGCACCGGCGTATGCGCGTAGACCCCGCGCGGTGCCGAACCGGTCAGGGGCGTCGCCGATCTCGGCGAGCAGCCGCGCGCCGATGATCGGTCCGACGCCGGGCATGCTGGCGTAGATCGGCGCGTGCGGGTGGCTGGCGAACATCTCGGTGATCCGGGCGGTCAGATCGTCCGCGACTCGGCACACCTGGTCGAGCTGGGCGAGGATGGCCAGCATCCGCTCGCCCATCGCCTGCTCGACCTCGGCCGGCTGCCGTAGCGCCGGCTCGCGGAACAGCGCGTGGAGCCGGTCGGTGTGCTCGATGACCTGGCGGGTGCGTCCGGCGTCGGTCAGCGTCCGGGAGATCCGCGACCATCGCAGCTGGGCGGCGGCCTGCGGGGTGGGCGCCACCCGCAGCAGCGCGCGCGCTTCGGGCCGCAGGGTCCGGCCGGGCAGCTTCGCCCATGCCTGGATCGCGGCGGGGAAGTACTCCCGCAGCGCGCTGCGCAGCCGGTTGTCGTACAGCCGCTGGTCGCGGCGCGCGTGCCAGTGCGCCAGCACCAACGTCTTCAGCGCCTCCGCGGTCGGCGACGGTTGGGCCATCGGGCGGTGCAGCTCGCCGTCGGTGCGGATGATGTTGGCCAGCAGCAGCGCGTCTCCGGAGTCGGATTTGCGGCGCCGGGTCGGGGTGAGGCGCCCCCGGTAGCGGGCGACCATCGCGGTGTTGAGCGGGATCATCGGCTGCCCGGCCCGGCGCAGCGCCTCCACCAGCAGCCCGCGGGTGGTCTCGATCGCGACCGGCACCTGCTTGCGGGAGTGCCGGTGGCTGCTGCTCAGCCCGGCCAGCAGCCGCAGCAACTCTCGGACTCCGTCCGGGGTGTCGTCGATGCGAGCGCGGGCGACCGGCGTGCCGGTGGCGTCCACCACGGCGACCTCGTGGCCGTGCTGCTCGCTCCAGTCCACGCCTGCCCACCACCGCGGCTTGGCCATCGAGGGTCTCCGTCTCGTCCGGGGATGGGGTGGGCCGGGCCGCCGTTCTCGCACTGAGGGCTGCTCGCGGGGGACGCCCGGGATCGCAATAGGCGTGCCCGGCCCGGTCGGCGTCGGCCGGAACGCCAACAGGTGGACCATATATGGTCCACAGGTGGGAGGTATACCCGATCCCTCCAAGAGCCGAGAAGATGGGAGGTCAGCGATGATCGATGGATGGGGCGGGGAGGACTTGAGGAACGACGCGATCCCCAGCGCCTTCACGGTCTCGGGGACCTGGCCGGACGGAGCGCTCGCGGCCGACGCGCCCATCGGGGCGCACTACGGCCGCCACGTCGCCCAGATCCTCAAGCGGGAGATGGACCAGCGCGGGCTGAGCCAGCGCGGCCTGGCCGAACTGTCCGGTGTGCACCACAACACCGTCGGCCGGGTCCTGCGCGGTGACGTCTACCCCGACCTGGCAACCCTGGCCCGTCTGGAGACGGCGCTGAATGTCAGCGACCTCTACCCGACCGGACTTCACCAGCGGATCCAGCAGTCCCCGAACAGCGGTCCAGCCCGTCCAGCCTGAGCTTTCCCTTGACCGTCCCTCGGGCCCATGCGGTTGCCGGTCGGCGACTCCGAGAAGCGGGCAGCCGCGTTCGTCGTGACGGTGCCGGCCCAGGGCGGAGGTGCGGCGGCTCGGAGAGGTGCCCGCCGCCGTCAGCCTTCCACCTCGGCGGCGGGCCCTGTCGGGGGCTCTGCGGCGATCGCGGTCGCGGTGGCGGCCTCGCGTCGATCGGCGCGGCTGCGCAGCGGATGGCGGACCCGGGACAGGTCGGCGCGCAGGCCAAGGACCGCCGCCAGCAACTCGTGGGCGCGGGCCTGCTGGTGAGTGCCACGGGACCGGGAGGCAGCCTGGCGGGCGACGTCGACGGCGCGATCCCGGTCGACGGCCCGGCCCGTCAGCACCGCCTGGCGGGAATACAGGGCGGCCAGATCGAACCAGGCCAACGCGGTCCGGGGGGAGCTCTCCGGGAGAGAACCCAGCGCCCGATGCTGCATGCGGACCGCCGCCTCGACCAGATGGCGGTCCTCGGTCTCGCGCGCGGCGTTGCCGAGGACCTCGGCGTGGCCGCACAGCGCTTCTCCCACGGCGTCGTCGACCCGTTGTTCGGCCGCCGGGCGCAGGCTCAGGTTCCGGTCCACCTGCTCCTGTACCGACGACGGCAGGGCCCGATCAGGGGAGATCAGTCTGAGCAGGATGAACAGGTGGAGGCACGCAAAGTGGTCGGCGAGGGCGTTTGAGGCGTGCTGCGCCTGCGCGCGGCCCTGATGCACCAGCGCCACCCGCTCCACCGCGTCCGTGTCGATACGCACGGCTTCGGTGCGCGTCTGATCGGCGAAGGAAGGTTCGCCCCCTGGGGGACGCGGTGAGGCGGGGATTGCCCGGTCCAGTACGGCGGCGGCATCGACCAGGACGGCCGGCTCCAGGATCAGTTCGCTTCCGGGGTCTTGGATCGCGCGCTCGATCAAGTCCCCCTCGGCGGGTTCGGCCATCAGAGGGATCCTCGCAGGTGTGCCCCGCGCGAGTTCTCGGGCAGGAACGCCGTCCGCGTCCTACCAGGGGCGCCGTGGACCGCGGCAGTGTCGCGCGAGTTGGTATCCGGTCGGCGGGTCGGTAGCACCCCGGCCACGACGGGCAGGGCGACGGCCCGGCTGGGGGCCGGTTCTCTTCCGCGATCGACTTCGTCGGACATGACGTCGACTATGTCCGACGCGCGCGGCTCAGCGCAGCCCATCGACCCGTTGAGCGGCGGCCGCCAGCTCCCCTTCATGCAGCCGCTCTGCACGGTCGCGCCGTGGCGTGATGCCGTCCGGCCCGGCGCGTCACCTGCGCGCGGGCGGTGGCCGGCCCGACGATGAGGGGCGTCACCTGCGCTCGAAGGGGGAACGACGCGTGCCGAACACGACCGGCGGCCACCCGCACGGATACGACCCGGGGACCGACACCGTCCGGGTGAGGCGCTACGACCTGTGGCGGCTCCTGCTGGCCTTCCGCGACCTGACCGAACGGCAGGCCCCGCGCACCTGGTCGCACATGCTCGACTACGACATCTCCTTCGAGCGCCTGGCCGACGCCGTCGACGCCGCCAACCAGACCCTCTCCGGGCCGGAGTGGAGGGGACCGGACTACCGGATGCGGTGCAGCCTGGCGGCGGCCTACGTCTGGCCCGAGGACGCGCCCTACGACGCCGGGCGGGTCACCGCGGTTCGGGTCGTCGGGTACGGCTCGCACTACGTCGCCGATCTGCTCGGCCCGGAGCTCCGGGCGCTGTGCGGCTTGGGGTACGCGGCCGAGGAAGGCAAGACCATTACGGGCGAACCCACCTGCCCCGAATGCCGCCGCGAACTCGCCCTGATGCAACTCCTGCGCTCGGGCACCGAACGACACCGGGAGCATCGCGACACTGGTGCATGATCCAGGTGCTGCGGTCGGGGCAGGCCCCTGGCCGGAGTCCGGCCCGGCCCGCCGCCGGTTCTCGGGCGCGCGCGCCGTCAGGGAGCCCCCGTTGGCGAATGCGATACAGCGCGCGCAATGTGGCATGCCGGGAATGGTGCCGCGTTAGGATCGGTCGGGCGGGTCGGCCACACGGCGCAGCCCCCGTCATCGTCCCTGTGAGGGTTCGCATTCGGCACAGCACAGCGATGGGACGGTATGCGATGACAAACGATGCTCGACGTGCGCTCCGGGACGAACAGGTGACCGAGGCGCGAGAGCTTGTCAGTGGGAACAAGACCACGGCAGCCGCCCTAGCGGTGGACTGGGGTGTGTCCTACTCGGCGCTCAAGCACGCGGTGGCCGGCCGCACGCATGCCCATCTTCCTGGAGCGGCGCCCGCCACGGTGCCTGGTGAACGGTCCCGAAAGACACTGTCGCCCCGCATGGTCACCGACGCGCGACGCCGTGCACGCGAGGGCGACACGATCGCCGACCTTGCCGCCGAACTGGAGGTTCCCTACAACACGCTGTACGCAGCGGTTCGGGGAACGACTTGGACCGCGCTCACCGAGCCTCCAGTCGGGCCCGCTGAGCCCGCGGCGTCCGCCCCGCGGCGCAGCGTGTTGACCGCCCGAAAGGTCGCCGCCGCCCGCCGCGCCTTCGGCAGGGGAACGGCCACCTTGGCCGAGCTGGCGCGCCGCTACGGTGTGTCCGAGACCACGATCAGCGCGGCTGTGCACGGCCGCAGCTGGCAGCACGTGTCCGCCCCACCGGTCCCGCCGGGTGAGCCAGGTATCAGCAGCATGATCGCGGCGCGCGAACCGGAGATCAGGCGACGCGCCGAAGCGGGGGAAGGGATCCGCACGATCGCGGCCGACCTGGGGGTCGCGGCGTCGACGGTGAGCCGCCTGCTGACCCGCGCCCAGCATCGTCGGCCTTCCCCACCGTCACCTCCTAGTCCATGAGCACGGCGGCCCCGATTCTGCTGGCCCCAAGCGGTCAGTCCGCAACGTGCGGCAATTCGGCGTTTGGTGCCGCTGTCGACGCCACGAACCAGGACTGACGACATCTGCCGTTGGTCAGCTGACAGCAGGCTCGGTGAACGTGATCTCTGCCTGAAGGATGATGCGGGCTGCGTGGCGGCGGGTCCGCGCGTAGTTCAGGAACAGGCCGTTTGCGTGGTGCGCTAGCCAGCGGCGCGATGGGCCACCACTGCTGGCCGGGTTGGGCATGGCGCTACCGATGCGGCGCCGTCCCAGCAGTACGCTCCACGCCCCGTCGTTGGCGTAGGAGGCCGCCCGGGTGAAGTGCACCCGCTCGTCTTCGTCCTTCACATGATCGACCTTCCCCGGCAGGGCCCGCAGTGGGGGCAACGCCTGGCAAAGCATCCCCCCGCTTTGACCGCCGCGCGCCGCATCCCCGGCCGCCGCAGGGGCCACCGCCAGCGTCATCCGTCGCGTGCTGGACGCCTCCCTAACGCCGCTGTCGTCAGTGGAGCAATACCGCCTGGCCCTGGAGACAGACGAGGAAACCGCCTAGCCCGACCGCGCCGAAGGCCTCCGGCGTTGGAGTCGCGGGAGGCCTTCCGGTTCCCCCACATGTTCGGGGGCCGCGCCGGGGAGGCGGGGAGGCGCGGCGGCGGGCCGGTATCCCAGAGCCCCTGGCCGCCCCGCACGCGGCGTGAGCGTACCTGCGGCTCGGCACTCAGCCGACAGGACCGGAACTCGAACGTTCGCCCTCGCACCGCCGGCCCCGATCGCGTCTCCGGCTGAAGCCGGGATGCTAAGTCAGGGAGCATTTCGTAGACCGCTACCCGCATTAATGCGGGTTGAGCGACGCCAGGCCGGTGGCACTCGCTGCTGCGCTCCCAGGTGCGGCTGGGCCGCAGCATGCGCCAGCGGCGGCTCCGGCAGGCTTCGGTGACGACTTCTCAGCCTCTGCCAGCGGGCCCCTCAGTTTCTGCAGTCGTCTGTGGCAGTAGCGCTCTGACCTGTGCAGGTTCCCATCATCGGCCCTCGGTTGAGGCGCCCGTGCGAGCACGTTGCCCGGCCGCGCCGTTCCGCTGACCGGCGAGGGAGCTTGCCCGGTCCCTCCGCGCCCAGCCGGGGCCCCGCCGGAGCCGGTGGTTCGGCTGCGCGGCGGCGTCGGTGCGCGCGGCTGTGACGTCAGCAGCGGAGCTATCCCGATGGCCCCAGCCACGGCGCCCGCACGACCGCCTCATGTAACTCCCGCGGTCCATAGACGCGCGGCCTGGGGACATCTGCTCGATGCCGCCGAGTTCGTCAGGACCGTCTCGCCCGCTGACCGCCGGGGCCCCCGCGTCGCGCGTGAGCGTTACATGATCAGCGCGTCGACGGCGAGCGACGGCGAGTTTCACGGTTGGCCCGGTTCCTCCGCGCCCTCGCCGCCCGCGACGACAGGCAACCGCGAGGCGGCTGCGTCCGGACAGGAGCAGGCGCCCATCCCGGCTTCCTCAGTGACCTGGGGCGCGGCCTCGCCGTGAAGCAGAAGATCCGGGAGCGGCCACACCGGGATGTTGAGCGCCCGAGCCGCTGCGACTTCCGCCCGCGCGCCGCGCGAATGACGCCAGCCGGGCAGGACGACCACGCCTTCGGCGCGTTCACAGATCCAGTTGAGGTTGTCGGCGAGGGCCATGCGCACTGCGGCGCCGACGCGTGCCTTGCCGCCGGGCTGCTCGGTTGGCACGTAGACCTCGTGGTCGCGGGCGCGCAGGGCCTCTGCGCCGCGCGCGAACTCCGCACGTCCCATGTCCGGCAGGCCGCGCATCGGCCCGGAAAGGTAGATCCTCATGAGCATCCCTCCGCCACGCTCCGAACGCCCGGCGACGTGATCTCATACGGGCCGGGCGCCGGGTCGTCTGCTCGCCGGTCGTGGTCGCGCGCGCGGCGGGGTGGGTGGTCGGTCATGCTCTGTTCTCCAGGGGGAGTCGGGCTTTCGAACGCGAACCCGGCGCGCCTGTGTCCGCAAGAGCGGGGATGGTCACCAGGTAATGCTGCCGATGCTCTCAATATCGGCTGTCTCGGGGCCGGGCCAGTAGCCGTTGAAGACCATGAGGACGGCATCGACGAAGCGGCCCGCTTCGACGTGTGCGATGAAGGCGTCCCGCTCGTCGTCGCGCAGCGCCACGCGAGCGGTTCGGTTCTTGGGGCCGTCGTACCACTCACTGCCGCCGGCGCGGAGCGTGATCGACATGGACACGTGCAAGATCTCGCGGCCGCGGGCGCCGTCCAGCGACGGGGCGGCCGCGAACATGGCGGGGATCTGCTGTCGCGCCGAGGCAGAGAGCATGGCTGGCTCCGGAGCGCGGCGTCGTCCAGCCATCGAGGGTCTCCTGTTCAACGGGGCGATAGGGACAGCGTGACAGTCGGAGCGCCCAACTGCACCAGGCTTCGACAGGTCCGCCTGCACGGCGTGCCCTTACGGCTTCGGTCCCGACCGTCGATGCTGGTTGCCGCCGGCAACACCCGAGGCGGTACCTTCTCGATGGCTTGTCCGGGACCGGAGGTATGTCGGCGTGGAGTCGGCGGAGGCGGAACGGCCGTGAGGATCTCCGCAGCTCTGTCTTGATCTGGCGGCTGGCGGCGGTGGAGGCTGGTGGGTGTGGCGGGGAAGAAGAAGGATGCCAAGCAGCGGCGTCGGGCCAAGCGGTTGGCGGAGCGTGCGGAGCGGTTCGAGCGCCATGCGGCGTTGGTGAACCAGCGTGCTGGTGATCGGCGGTTCGTGCAACGGGTGACCGATGCGCAAGGGCGGGTCACGGTGACGCCCGCGGAGTCGGAGGGGCCGCAGATCACTGATGCGTTGCGGCAGCAGGCGGAGTTGTTCCGCGCCAAGTTCGGCCGAGAGATGGGACCGGGCGATCCGGTGTTCTTCGACCCGGACGCCGACGAGCCGGCCCCGGTCGATGCGGGCAAGATGATGGCCGAGATCCGCCAGGAGGCCGAGCGGATGACCGACCCGCAGATGCGGGCGTACCTGCTGGCGTTCGCCGAGTGCGGCTACATGGTGACCGAGGCCAACCAGCACACCTTCTCCGCGCACGAGGTCGAGGCGTTCACCGGCACGGTCGAGCGGCACCTGGGCTGAACGGTGGGGAGGTTGATCAGCGGGAACCGGTGCACGTGCAGTTCCCGGCGTAGTAGGGCGTCGATTCGGTGCTGCTGGTGGGCGACCTTGTCGCCGACGTGGTCGCCGGGCACGCTGGACGACCACATCCCCGACCTGCGCGAGCTGCGCGCCGCCGCCCATCTCAACGCCGCGCAGCTCGACGCGAGCACCACCGCATGACCGGCTCCAACCGCACCGGCGGTGATCGACGCGGTCGGGTCACCGAGGTCACCCGGCGCCGCATCATCGACGGACTCCTGGAGATCCAGCCGAACTGGAGCGGCGTCCTGGACGAGGTCGACTTCCTCAGCCGCCTCTACGACCTGGACAACCTGCCCAGCCGTGACCCCCGCTTCGCCACCGCCGCCCAGGACATCGGCCAGCACCGCTGGCTCAACGACGACTGGAACGACGACTGGATCTTTCACGACACCCGGTTCGGCCTGGTCGACCAGGACGACAAGCTCCTGCGGTTCCTGGCCGAGATGCTGCATCCATCGGTGCGGACCGACCTCGCCGAGATCAAACGGCTGCAGGAGTTCCTCAACGGTGTGCTGGTCCACGACGGCTACGAGATCGTCCAAGTCGACGTCATCAGCGGCGCGCCGGTCTTCGACCACCGCCTCATCGGGTCAGGGGTGCCCGGGGCACTGAAGAACCTCATCTTCGCCGCCATCGGCCCCAAGCCCGACATCGTGCTCGACGACGCCGTCAACAACGACCTGCGCATCGTCCGCAACGCCCACAACTGCCTGGTCTACGACCGGGCCCTGGCCGCGCACGGGCTGACCTGGGCCGAACTGAGCGACTGGTGGGCCGACCGGCAGGGCATGACCGGCGAGCCGGACCCCGACATCTCCCGCAGGCTGGACCGCTCACTCGGCGACAACGACGCCGAACGCCGTATCCTCCGTTCCTACGCCGACCGCTACGTCCGGCTCGGCCCCGACATCCCCGCGCTGATCCCGCAGGTCTACCTGCACTACGACCCCTACACCGCCGCCGAGCGGCGCACCCCTGGCCCGCTGGCGCGCCAGCGCATGGACTTCCTGCTGCTCCTGCCGCACCGCGCCCGCGTCGTCATCGAGTGCGACGGCCGCCAGCACTACGCCGGCGACGACGGCCGCGCCGACCCCCGCCGGTACGCCGCGATGATGGCCGAAGACCGCGACCTGCGCCTGAAGGGGTATGAGGTGTACCGGTTCGGCGGCGCCGAACTCACCGACCCCCGGGCGACGCACCGCATGCTCGACGCGTTCTTCGACCGCCTGCACCGGCGCTACCTCACATGAACCACGAGCCTGCGAACCCGCGTCATGGTCCGGTCCGCGCGGTCGCGGCGTCCAGACGGCGGTGCACCAGCGACAGCATCGAGAACAGGTCGAGCGCGTCCGGTTCGGTCAGCGCCCAGCCCGCCGTCGCCCGCGGCGTGTGCGCCGGCGGGTTGCGGAACGTCCCGAAGATGCCCCTGAGCAGGTTGGCGAACCCGCGATGCTCGCTGATCTGCGACTCGGTGCCGTAGCCGTTGATCCGCACGACCGGCACGCCGGCGCCGGCGCCGAAGCACTGGTCGACCAGCCCGGCGCCGTCGCCGGACAGCCCGCTCATCTGCCGCAGCCGTTCGCTGACGCCCTTGGTCGCCTCGAACACCGCGTGGAACAGCGACTTGCGCAGCAGTTCCTCCTCGCAGTAGCGCAGGACCTCGGGGTGAACGCCGCGGCGCGCCAACTCGGTCCGCAGCCGACCGGCCAGCCGGGCCACCTCGTCCAGCGTGGTCGCCGTCGCCGCCGCCCTGGCCACCTTGCCCTGTTCGTTGACCCGAAGGCCGACCAGCGACAACGCCTCGGACAGGCCATCGCGAAGCGCGTCGAACCGAGGCTGGTCCTGGAGGAACCGGCCCGGCGCCATCGCCTCACAGATGAACCGGATGATGCAGTTGCTCGCCTGGTCGCGGTGCTGCCGATTGAGCAGAGCGGTTCCCAGCCGGGAGCGCTTGTTGGACGCCTCCACGTCGGCGATCCGCATCATCCCCAGCAGCCGGGTGATCTCTGAGTTGCTCAGCCCCGGCCAATCGGTGCTGGCCAAGACGTCGGCGACCGCCTGGACAACGTCCGACGACCACGGCGGATGCAGCTTCTTCGCAGGCACAGATCCCATGATGATGGCGACCTACCGTGCCTCCGCATCCGGTTTTCCCATCCGCCATCGACCGCATGCGGCCTTCGCCAGGGCAGTTATCTGGGGTGCCGCTACGCCGCCAGGCATGTAAGGCACATCGCGTCGCTGGCCCGTGGCTGACGGGTTATCTGGAGGTCTGAAGGCACGTCCGCCACGTAAGGCACGGCGAGCGCCCGGAAGTGTTTCGGCCGAAACACCTTCCGTCATGAGTGGAACAGGACAGGGCGCCCCCGGTGCGGGCGGCCTTACCAATCCAGATCGACGGCGGCCCGCACGTGCGCGGCGAGAACGCCTTCGTCGGCTGCGGTTCTGGATGCCGGATCCAGAAGCACCGGGGGTGCGTCATCCCCGGTGCTCCAGCGCGCTGCCCATCGTCGACCGTCGCGCGCCGACGCGTAGACCCTGATCACATCGACGGCTCCGGGGTAGGACGCGAGATCTGCGTGATCGGCGTGCGCCTGGGCCTGGTCCAGTTGGCCGATGCTGGCGTGTTCAGGCAGCTCGACTTCAACGACTCTGTACGCCAGGACGGCGAGGTGGACCCTGCCCTCGGCCAGCGTGAGCAGCGCGCCGGTGTCGATGGCTGAACCCAAGGCCGCATCGACGCTCCGCGGGTCAACGCCTTCGACATCGAGTGTCCTGAGCACCTCGGCGAACGGCTGAGTCCCATCCTCAGTGTGGAGGAGTCCCAAGGTCGGTAGCCCGCCAGTGGATGCGAAGGTCCCCAGCACCTTACTGAGGAACTCCAGGGCTCGATCGGGAGACAGCGGCGTCATGAGCACCCATCATGCTTTAGCCCTGGCGCCAAGCGCACGCTCACGGGCCTTACGTGGCTGCCACGGCAGGGCGCCGGCTGCCCGTGCTGCCTTTCGCTCGGCAGGGGATCAGACGCTCTCTCCCCGCTGGGCTCGGGCGGTCTGCGGCCGCCGCGGGCTGACCAGCTCGACGATGAGGGTGGCCGGGTCGTTCTGCAGATCCCGGTCGGTGTCGTTGTAGGCCTCGGTCTGCGCGCGGGTGGCGTGGGCGACGGCGCGGCGGACGGTCTCGATCTCCTCGCCCTGGGCGAGGGCGAGGGTGACGAAGGTGGCGCGCAGCTTGTGCGGGTGGACCTTCAGCCGGGCCAGCTCGGCGACCTGGTTGAGGATGCGTCCGGTCTCGGAGCGGGCCAGCGGGCGGCCGGTCGCGGTGGCCAGCAGCGGACCGCCCGGGCGGCGGTGGTGCCCGCTGACGGCCAGGTACTCGCCCAGCACCTGCTCCAGCCGGGCGGGGACGGGACGGAAGTGCTCCTTTCCGCCCTTGACCGTGACGCGCGCGCGGCGGTGCCCGTCGTGCTCGTCCAGGTCGCTCAGCCGCAGGGTGCGGGCCTCGGACGCGCGGATGCCCAGCCCGGCCAGCAGGTAGACCAGCGCCCGGGCGCGCAGCGCGTACAGCAGCCGGTTGGCCCGCCGCCGCGAGTCCGGCCGCGCGGCCAGCGCGGCGCTGGCGTCGGCGACCATCCGGTCGGCCGCGCGCAGCAGCGCCTTCGTCTGCGCCTGCGACAGCGCGCCGGTCTTGCCGCCGTCCGAGCGCGGCGGCTTGGTGGCGCGGCGGACCCGGTTGCGCTGGACCGCCTCCTCTTCCTCGGCGTAGGTGTAGAACGACGACACCGCGGCCAGCTTGCGGCGCACCGTGGCGGAGGAGGCGCCGCGCTGCTCCAGCGTGCGGGCGTAGGCGTCGGCGTCGCCGCGCTTGACGCCGAGGGGGTCGCGGCGCGCGGCGCCGTCGCGGCCGCCGGGCGCGGCCAGGAAGTCCAGCCACTCGGCCAGGTCACGGGCGTAGGCATCGCGGGTGTGCGGTGAGGAGTAGGCCAGCAGCCAGCCCGCCACCAGGTGCGTCAGCTCCGGCCCGCCCCCCTCCTCGGCGCGCTCCAGCACCGTGGTGACCGGCACGCTGTCCAGCGGCCCGCGCCGCCCGCCCCCCGCCGGCGGGGCAGCCGACCGGGGAGGCGGCGGGCCGGGGGGCGTGACGATGCGGCCTTCCAGCACGGGCGGGTCCGCCGTGCCCCCGCCCGGCTCGCCGCTCAGGCCGCTGCCCGAGCCGGTCGCCGGCATCGAGTCGAGCCGCGCGAGCGCCGTGGTGCCCGCCGCGCCTGCCGTGGAGTCCGGGGAGGGGGACGGCGCGGGGGAGGGGGCGCCGGGGCCTTCCTCGCCGGTCAGCGCGGAGCCCGGGGCGGCGGGCGCCGCGGGGGAGGTGCCGCCGGTCATGCCGCCGGTGCCGGTTCGCCGGGCGCGCGGCCGGTGATGGTCACCAGCTCGCCGGGCCGCAGCTCGGCTACCCCCAGCGCGCTGACCGCGCCGTTGTTGGCGCCGCCGATGGCGGCGATCAGGCTGGGCGCGGCGACGGTCAGCCGCAGCCGCAGCCGGTCCAGGCCCGGCGCGGTCAGCTCCACCGGGCCGCGCAGCCGCAGGGTGTAGTCGAGCGCGTCGCGCAGCGTCCGCACCGCCTCCGCCGCGGCGTCGGCGCCGCTGTCGGAGGAGGTGCCGGAGGAGGTGTCGGCGGCGGCGATCGCGGCGGCGCCGTCCACCGCGGCGGTGATCTCGACGTGCCAGTGCGGGTCGCCCGCCCCGGCGGGTTCCCTGGCGGCCGGTTCCCTGGTCGTGCTCATGACGCCCGGCCCGTGGTGCGCTGGGTGGTGCGCTGGGCGTCGAGGAGCATCACCAGGTCCAGCAGTTCGCCGGGCGTGAGGGACGAGGCCAGCTCGCCGAGCTTGGCGCGGCGCGGCCAGTCGTTCCCCATCACCTCGCGCACCCGCGGCAGGACCTCCTGCTCCAGGTGCTCCTCGTCGTAGGGGTGGTCCAGCCCGGGGACCGCCCCGGCCGATTCCCGATCTTGAGTCATAACCCCGATTATGACCGAAGATCGGCGGCCCGTCCGGGGAACCCGCCGCTCGCCCGGCCGCGCCCCCGGCCCCGGCCGCCGGGACCGGCCCCGCACGCACGCCCGAGGTAGTTACATGCATCCTCGGGCCGCGAACGCCCGTCAGGATCGCTCTGAGCGCCGCGAGTTGCGATCTTGAGACTTCGTCACATCATGATCTTTTCTTTTTTAAAAAGAAAAATGAGATGCGTAGTTCTCTTGTGAAAAATTCGGTAGGGTGGTGAGCCATGACGACCTCCGATTCCGGGCCCGCCGCGTCCGAGCCCGCGTCCGACATCAGCGCGCCCGCCGGGCAGCCCGCCGACCCGTCAGCCGTCGCCGACGGGCAGCGGTGCGCCTACCGTCCCTGCGGCCGTCCCGTCGTGCAGGGCGGCCGCGGCCGCCGCCGGCAGTACTGCGGCACCGCCGATACCCCGCGCCGCTGGCCCAAGCAGGGCAACAAGACCTGCCAGCAGCTCGCCATGGCCGAACGCACCGCGACGCTGGCGGCCGCCGACGCCGAGCTGGCCGCGCGGTTCGACCAGTACGGGGCGCTGGCCGAGCCGGTGGTCGAGGCCATCGACGCGCTGCTCGACCAACTGCGCGCCCATGCCCAGGCCGCCGAGAAGGTGGCGCAGGTCGCCGACGGCCGCGTCCAGGCCGCGCAGGAGCGCGCCGACAAGGCCGACGCGGACGCCGCCGAGGCCCACCGCCAGCGCGGGGAAGCCGTCGCCGCCCGGGACGCCGCCGAACAGCGCATGAACGCGGCCATCACCGCGCGGCAGGACGCGCTGGACGCCCAGCGCAGGGCCGAGCGGGACGCCCGCGACGCCGAGGACCGGCGCCGCCGCGACGTCGAGGCCGCCCAGGACCGCGCCGACGCGGCCGCCGAGCGCGCGGTCGCGGCCGAGGCGCGCGCCGCCCGCGCGGAGACCTCGGAGGCCTACTTCAAGGACAAGGAGCGCGAGGCACGCGTCAAGGCCGAGGAGATCGCCAAGAACAACCGGGAGCTGCGCGAGGAGAACAAGGACCTCGTCCGGCGGAACCGGGAGCTGGCCGAGACCGCCGCCACCGCCGCCGCCGAGCGGGACGCCGAGCAGCGCGCCGCCGCCGCTGCGGACGAGCGCGCGGCCGCCGCCGCGCGGCGGGCCGAGCAGCAGGTCGAGGCCGCCGAGCAGGACCGCCGGCGGGCCGACGAGCGCGCGCGGGAGCTGGCCGGGCAGGTCGCCGAGCACCGCGCCCAGGCCGCCGCCGCGCAGACCGCCCGGCAGGCCGCCGACGACCAGGCCGACCGGGCCCGCGCCGACCTAGACGCGCTGCGCGCCCAGACCGACGCGCGGATCGCCGAGCTGCGCGATCAGGTGCAGCGGGCTGAAGAGCGCGCCGACGCCGAACGCGCCGAGCGCCTCGCCCGGCAGCAGGACCAGCCGGACGAGTGAGCCGCCGGGCGACCGGCGCGCCCCAGGCCAGAGACGATGGACACAACACCCAGTAGGGGAGACCAGCGATGGACCTCACCGAGCAGCACATCACCCAGTACACGGTCGACGGCAACACCACCGCACGCGGCGGCCGCGGCTACAACTCCGCGCTGGTGGTGAGGATCCAGCGGTTCGGCGTCGACTCCGAGTCCTGGTACCTCACCAGCGGCGAGACGGTCTTCAACCACGCGTCCGGCGCCTGGGACCCCGACCACGAGTTCCGGCAGGCCGACGACAGGAACCGCTACCTCACCGGCCTGCACGAGGCCGCCTACCGCGTCGACGCCGCGCTCGCGCAGCTGCGCGCGGAGTACAGCCGCACCTGACGGGCCTGCTCGCCACCAGCGAGGCGCGCCCCCGCGCGGGACGGGGCGGGGGCGCCATCGCCCGGCAGCAGGCCGCTGATCCGCAGACGTGCGGGTGGGCGCCGTCGAGCGCCTCGGCGCGGCCGCCCGCGATCGGTACGCAACCGCGCCGACGGGGGGGCGCCCGATGTCGCGTAGTCGGGGTTGAGGAACCTGCGGACAGCCGTTAGCGCTGAGAATGATCTTTGGGGTGAGTGTTCCGTTAGGGGATCCCTCACCGGAACACCGGCCAGCCGGGGCGGTGCCCCAGGTCGAGGTGTTCCGTAAGAGTGTTCCGCGAACTGTCCCGGTGACGGGGCCCTATCCGGAACACTTGAGCGCGTGAACGCCGCGAACGCTACGGCTCCCGGCACGATCCGGGTCGGGTACGCCCGCTGTTCCACCGACGAGCAGGACGTCGTCGTCCAGACCGAGCAGCTGCTCGCGCTCGGTGTCCCGGCCGATCGGATCTACATCGATCGGGGCTTCTCCGGGACGACCCGCCGCAACCGCGGAGGTCTGGACCAGGCCCTCGCCGCGGTGTGGCCGGCCAGCGTGTTCACCGTGACCAAGTTCGACCGGTTCGCCCGCAACATGGCCGAGGCCAACCAGATCCTCACCGACCTGTCCGACCGCGGCGTGCTGTTCGGGCTGGGCGGGTCGGTCTACGACTGGAGGGACCCGTTCGGCCGGCTGTTCCTGCAGACCCTGGCGATGGTCGCCGAGTTCGAGGCGAACCTGGGCCACCTGCGCACCCGCGAGGGCATGGCGCTGGCCAAAAAGAACGGCAAGCTCAAAGGCAAGCAGCCCAAACTGCCCGAGTCCGCGCGGCGGTCGATCCGCCGCCGCTACGCCGAGGGCGAGGTGTCACTGGCCGACCTGGCGACCGAGTACAGCGTCGGCCGCTCCACCATCCACCGCGTCATCCACGGGCAGGGAACCCCCGGGTAGAACACGGTTCACACCCGCACTCCGCTCCGCCCTCACTGTTGATGCCGGCCGCTGATGCCGGAGACGGCGGGCCGGGCCGGTCGTGGGTGGCCGGCCTTGGCGCGGATGGTGAGCAGGTTGCTGGATTTTGGGCGGGCAGCGCAGGGGCTGGCCGCGCCGTTGCGCGGGGTTGCGGAGGGCGCGGCCCGGGTCACGGGTGGAGGGTGAGGGGGAGGTGGGCCAGGCCGCGCAGGGCGATGCCGGGGCGTCGTTGGGGTTGCGTCGGCCGGGTGATGGCGGCGTATGCGGGGCTGAGGAGGTGTTCCAGGACGATCTGGGTTTCCAGGCGGGCCAGGTGTGCGCCGAGGCAGAAGTGGATGCCGGAGGCGAAGGACAGGTGGGCGGGTTCGGGGCGGGTGACGTCGAGGGTGTCGGGTTGTTCGACGAGGTCGGGGTCGTGGTTGGCCGCTCCGAGGAGCATCACGATGACCTGCCCGGCTTTGAGGTGGGTGCCGGCGAAGTCGGTGTCGTGCAGGACGGTGCGGGCGTCGACCTGGACGGGTGAGTCGTAGCGCAGGAACTCCTCGACCGCTGTGGGGATGAGGGCGGGGTCGGCGCGCAGGGCGGCTTGCTGGTCGGGGTGGTCCAGGAGGGCGTGCAGGGTGTTGCTGAGCAGGTTGGTGGTGGTCTCGAACCCGGCGCCGAACAGCAGCAGCGACGTGGAGATCATCTCCTGTTGCGACAGGCGTGCCTGCTCGGGTGCGGTGGCCATCCGCGACAGCAGGTCCTCGTGCGGGTCGGCTCGTTTGGCGGCGAGGAGATCGGTGAAGTAGGCGACGAGGTCGGCTTCGGCCGCCGCGGCGGCGGTGATGGCCTCGGGGTCGGCGGCGGGTTCCAGGAGCGCGACCATCTGGCGGACTTTCGGGGTGAACACCATCCGGTCGGCTTCGGGGACGCCGAGCAGGTCGGCGATCACGTTGACCGGCAGCGGCAGGGCGAGGGTGTCGACGAAGTCGCCGCCGGACCGGCGGGCGAGTTGGCCGAGGTGTTTGCGGGTGCGGTCTTCGATGGAGGCCCGCAGGTCCTGGATGTGCCGGGTGGTGAACACCGAGCCGACCGAGCGGCGCAGCCGGGTGTGCTCGGGCGGGTTGGCGAACAGCATGCTGTGCCCGAGCCGCCCTTGGGCCTGGCGCTGTTGTTCGCCGGCGCCGCCGGGGAGTCCGAAGCCCGCCAGTTCGTTGCCCTTGCCGAACGAGCGGTGCCGCAGCGCCGCGTCGCACTCGGCGAACCGGGTCAGGACCAGGGTGCCGTCACCGGTGAGCAGTACCGGCGCGGTCTCGCGCAGCCGCCGGTAGGCCGGGTAGGGGTCGTCGCGGGGGGTCAGGAAGATCTCGAAGAACAGCTGCTCGGCGGCCGGATCGCTGGTCGCCGTGCCCAGGGCCGTGCCGTTCGGGGATGTCATGAGGGGGTCCCGTCGTCGAATTGGCCGATGGCCTCCCAGACGCAGTCTTCCGCTGGGCTGGTCGCGGTGAGCCGTGCCCAGCTCTGTCCGGCCTCCACGGAGGCCAGCCGCGCCACCAGCAGGTAGGGCGGGCCCGCGGCCGGACACTGCGTCCAGGTCAGCCAGATGCCCCGCAGCCGCAGCGGCGCTTCGATCAGCGACCCCAGGTGCGTCAGCGTCACCGCGCACACGCTCATCACCGCGCTGGGCTGCGGTTGGTCGGCCGGGCCGCCGGGCAGCACGGCCAGCGCCCAGACCTCGCCGCCGACCGCCCTCCATGCCAGTGATCGGGGTGCGTGGGGTGGATCCGATGGGGGAAGCGGTTCGCGCCAGACCAGACTCTGTATCCCATCCATACCCCCACCATTTGACACTCAAGCCCTCTATGTCAATGAAGAGAACACGATTGTTCTGACTGTCAACCAGTCCATTGCCCGGGGTTTGCGGACACCGGGGTTGTTGCGGTCATCGGTGTGAGCACCCCGGCAAGCCGTGCAGGCGCGCGGCTGGATGCCGGGCACCCCCTCCGGCCACAAGGGGTACCGGTCAGAACCGCGTCACGGGCGTGTTCGCCCCCGGGTTCGGTCTGCCCCCGGGTTCGGTCTGCGGGGGCCTGGCGGGCTGTGTGGTGTGAACCTGGTCCCGGCGGGCGCCTCCGCCGGGACCAGGGGCCTATGGGGTGCGGGGGTGGTGCGGCTGCGGGGTGGAAAGTTCACCGGAGGGCGGCTCGGTGTCTCCGGTGGAAGGCCGAGTGGCGTCTTCGGTGGCGTCTTCGGTGGCGGGGGTCCAGGCGAAGGCGAGGGAGCCGCCGGTGAGGGCGAGGAGCATGCCGATCAGGAAGCCGCCGAAGTTGGTGTAGAGGAAGGAGGCCAGGGCGGCCAGGAGGACGATGACGCTGAGCAGGGTGTGGTGGCGGGGCTGGTACCACAGCAGCAGGCCGGTGAGGGTGATGATGCCGCCGAGCAGGAACCCGGCCAGGCCCGCGGTGCCGGGCAGCGACAGCACGGTGTACAGGTCGGCGGGCAGCAGCAGGATGGCCGCGCCGCCGGTGGTGGTGAGCAGGCCGCCCCAGAAGGGCCGGCTGCGGCGCCAGGACCGCCAGCGCCGCCAGTGGTTGCGCAGGCGGCCGGTGAGCGGGGTCGCGGCGTTCAGAAGCATTCTTTGACGTCGCCTCCCATGGTCATGTCGATCCCGGCGAGTTTGAGTCCGCTGGCGGTGACCCAGCGGACCTGGCCGTGGATGCGCAGTTTGAGGTCGGTGCCGGTGATGGGCAGGGTGCCGGGCGGGCCGGTCTGGACGGGGATGTCGCCCAGGCCCTTGACGGGAGTGGTGCCGCCGCGGCCCAGGGCGATCCCGCCCCCGACGACCTCGACGTCATCGATGGACTCCAGGGCCAACTGGAGTTCATCGAGCTGGAGCCGCTGCCCGGGTTGAGTGGTGATGCGCAGCACCCGCGAGCCCAGCGGGCTGGAGACCTTGCCGGAGGCGCAGATGCCCTCGGCCCAGGTGTCGCGCAGCGCCAGGGCGACCACGGTGCGCCGGTCGCCGTCGCGGGTCTGGAAGAACCGGGGGAAGGACCCGCCGGCGTTGGTGGACAGCCGCTGGATGGTCAGTTTGATGTTGGTCTTGCCCTTCAACCCGGCCGAGACCGGTAGCGCGCCGCGCAGCACCCCGACGACCATCACCGCGACCACACCCAGGACCGGAACCAGGACCGCGGCGAACCTCCTCCACCGGGTCCGCCCCGCAACGGTGGGGAGACTGGGCGGGGTGTCCAGCGGAGCGTGGCGGCGCCGCCACAGCCGGTCGATGAATCTCACCCCGCCACCTTTGACAATCAGTCGCGACTTGTCAATGCCACGCACATCATTGGTTGGAATGTCCTCGGCGGGGGTCGAGGGGTGTCCGGCCACTGGACACCCGGCTTGTTACTGTCGGCGGCGTGAACACTCACGTCCCGGCCGACTTCCAGACCCGCGTGCGCCACCAACTCCGCAGCGACGCCCTGGACGCCGCGTTCGCCCTGATGACCGACCAGGGCTGGTCGGCGGTCACCATGACCGCGGTCGCCGCGGCCGTCGGCGTCAGCCGCCAAACCCTCTACAAAGAGTTCTCCTCCAAGGACCAGATCGGCCAAGCCCTGCTCATCCGCGAAGCCGAACGCTTCATCGACGGCGTCGCCGCACACGTCGCCGCGCACGACGACGTCGCTTCCGCGATCGAGGCCGCCGTCCGCTACACCCTCGACCAGGGCGCCACCAACCCGCTGCTACGCACGATCCTGTCCGGCGACCGCGGCGGCGACACCCTGCTGCCCCTGGTCACCACCGACTCCCAGCCCCTCATCGCACTGGCCGGCCAGGTCCTCAGCCAGCACATCACCGCCCGCGCCCCCGGCCTGGACGACGAAGACATCGCCGCGACCGCCGACGCACTGGTCCGCCTCACCGTCAGCCACCTCCTGCAACCCCTGGACGACACCGGCACCACCGTCACCCGGCTCACCCGCCTGGCCACCCGAGGCCTCGGCCTCCCCTAAAACCCCGATCCCCGACGAGGGAGCGGACGGCGTCATCTCCGGCGGCGTTCAGGTCGCCGACGAGATCGGTGGCCCGTTCCGCCAGGGAGCCTGTAACTCGAAGTGTGTAAAGATGATCTTGTTGTGGGTCTGGTTGTCTTTACTGGATGCGGTCTGGGTAGGCGTCGGCGAGTTCGTTGAGGGCTTCGGCCCACCCGTAGGTCTTCTGGCCCTCGATGAGCCGTGCCGGATAGCCGGCGCGGACACCGTCCAGGTCGGCTCTGGCGGCGCGTTCGCGTGCGCGTTTGTCCTCGATGTTGAGGATGGCCAGCCAGAGCAGCTTGACCACCGCGTCGTCGGTCGGGAAGTGGCCGCGGGCCTTGGTGACCTTGCGGAGCTGGTAGTTCAGGGACTCGATGGCATTGGTGGTGTAGAGGAGTTTGCGGACGGCGGGGGTGAAGGCCAGGAACGGGATGAACCGTTCCCAGGCGGTTTCCCAGGCCTTCACTGCCTGCGGGTAGCGTCTGCCCAGGTCGGTGTCGGCGAAGGCCGCGAGGGCGTCCAGGGCGGCGTCGGCGTCGGGCGCGGTGTAGACCTTCTTCAGTTCGGCGGCGACGGCGGCGCGGTGCTTGCGCGGGACGGGGCGCAGGCTGTTTCTGATCAGGTGCACCACGCATGATTGGACGGTGGTGTGCGGGAACGCGGCGCAGATGGCGTCCTCGAACCCGGTCAGGCCGTCGACGCAGGCGATGAGGATGTCGTGGACGCCGCGGTTGCGCAGGTCGGCGACCACGCCGCGCCAGAACGCGGCGCCCTCCCCGATCCGGTTGGTGCCGGGCGGGCCGGCCGGGCCGTCGCCGGCTTTGGGGACCCAGATGCCCAGGACGTGTTTGTCGCCGTCGGTGTCGATCCCGACCGCCAGGTAGGCGGGCTTGTTGTGCACGACGTGGTTGTCTCGCACCTTCACCATCAGCGCGTCGAAGAACACCACCGGGTAGACGGGGTCCAGGGGGCGGCGCTGCCAGGCTTTGACCTCGTCCATCACCTGCTCGGTGATGCGGGAGACGGTCTCGGGTGACAGTTGGGTGCCGTAGACCTGGTCGAGGTGGTGGACGATGTCGCGCACCGTCATGCCGTGCGCGTACAGGCTGATGACCATGTCGTCCAGGCCGCCCGACACCCGCCCGGCGCGTTTGGGCACCAGCACCGGCTCGAACGACCCCTTCCGGTCGCGCGGCACCGCCAGGCGGACCGGACCGACCCCGGTCTGCACCGTCTTGGAGATCTTGCCGTTGCGTGAGTTGCCGGTCCCGTACCCGTCGCTGGCGTGCTTGTCATAGCCCAGGTGCGCGGTCAGCTCGGCCTCCAGCGCCCGCTCCAGCACGGCCTTGACCAGGTCGCCGAGCATCGAGCCCTCGCCGGTCAGCCGCAGCCCGCCGGCCTCGTCCCGGGACCGGGCCAGCAGCTGGTCCAGCAGCCGGTCGTCCAGCAGTTCCCGGATCGGGCGGCGCGTGCTGTCCTGCTCGGGCCCACTCACCTCCGTCACGGTAGCCGAAAGATCACTTACGGTAGTTGAAGTGGTGTCGTCGACACGGTCGATCACGGACATGACGTGTGGTTCTCCCCCCGAAGAACGTGGGCGCTTCACCCACTGATCACTTGCTCCCCAGCAAGATCACTTTCCACACCTGAGGGAATACCCCCCCGCCAGGTCGAGCACGGGATTCTGATTGGATCGGCCAAGGGGCGCAATCACTCGATTCCGCCCCCGCGGGTGGTCTCGGCGCTACTGGGCGGCGCCTGCTTGCGCGGTCTGCGCCCGGCCGCCGAGCGGCAGGCGCTTGGCCACGTCCAGCCGTACCTCGCCGTAGGGCTGGACGTGCTGCCAGAACAGCGGAGTCAGCCCGCGCCGGTCGGCGGGCTTGAGCAGTTTGGACCATTGGGGGTCGGCGAGGACGTCTTGCAGCATCAGGGTGTTGATGTAGACGAGCGCGGCCTGCAGGATGCGCAGGCACAGGACGGTCATCTCCAGTTCCTCGCGCCGGTTGGTGGCGATGTCGCCGCCCTTGCCGTAGAGGATGACCGAGTTGGCGCCGTTGGAGGACTCCACCACGTTGAGACCTTCCTGGATCTCCCGCTGGAGTTCGCGCAGGCGCAGGTAGCGGGCGATGAAGATGGTCTTCTGCGCGCGGCCGACCTCCAGCATGGCCTGGTAGACCGGGTGGGAGGCGGCCTCGGTGAACCGGCGCAGGATCGCCTCGGTGGAGGCGGTGCCCTGTTTGATCGCAGTCGCGTACTTGATCATCTGGTCGTAGTTCTGCTCGATCACCTCCCAGCGGACCGGCCGGGTCATCGCCGGTGCCAGCCGCGGGTACAGGTCGCTTTCGCCGCTCTCGACGCGGTAGAGCTTGACCTTGTTGATCTGCTTGATGCGCGGCAGCAGGTCGAAGCCCAGCAGCCGGGTCACGCCGAACCCGATCTCGGTCTGGCCGTGCGAGTCGACGTAGTTGCCCTCGACCTTCATGGCGGTGCCGTGCCGGACCGCGCCCTCGATCATCGCGTGGACCTCCGAGGCCGAAGCGCGCAGGGTCTGGGAGTGCACGACCATCGACCCGCGCTCGATGTGCCAGTAGATGAGGATGCCGCGGCCCCCGTAGCGGGAGTGCCACTCGGTGAAGATGTTCTGGTCGTAGGCGCGCACGTGCGTGGAGTCGGAGGCGACGGTGGTGGTCGCCTCGCCCCACAGCGCGGTGTCGCGGGCGGTGAAGGTCGCGTTCGCGATGGCGATCGCGATGTCGGCGGCGACCTGCGGGGTCAGGTAGCGGCGCCGCACGTAGCGGATGTCGTCCTCGCTGTGGGCGTGGCCGCCGGCGGCGACCGCCCGGATCCCGGTGTTGGTGCCGTACCCGAAGATCGCCAGCATCAGGCGCTCGGCCAGGACCTCGGGCCCCAGGGTGGAGTTGCCCGCCACCGAGGTGACGGCGTTCAGGCAGCCGGTGCGCAGCACCGCCTCCTTGAGCATGTCGATCAGCGGGACCGCGCCCCAGCGGCGGCTCACCTCGTTCTTGATCTTGCGTAAGTTCCGCGGCTCCTCCGCCGGGCCGATCTTCGTCAGCTTGATCGCGCCGGACTTGCGGCCGGAGATCTCCACCCAGTCCAGCTTGGGCAGCGCGGTGTCCAAGGCCTCCAACTCGGCGCGCATCTCGGCCTTCAGTTCGGCGATGAACTCCTTGGGGTCCAGCGGCTTGCGCAGCTCGGCGTAGTTGGCGGCGCGGCGGGCGGCGAAGTCGGCGGGCAGGTCCTCCTCCGGGTCGCGGAAGGAGTCCGCGCCGACCACCCAGATCTCTTTGCAGCGCAGTGCCTCGCGCAGTGCCTGGAAGGTGACGATCTCGTACACCATCCGCACCACCCGCCGACGGCCGCGCTTGTCGCTCTTGAACACCAGGTCCTCCCAGGCGCCGGCGGTGCCGCGATGCTCAGGCACCCGCTCGCCGCGCGGGTAGTAGGTGGTGTTGCCCGCCTTGGCGTAGCGGCGGACCAACTCCAGCGCCTCGATCACCGGCTGGTAGGCGGTGTTGTTGCTCTTGAACTCCAAGGTGTCCAGCAACGCGATCAACCCGCGCCGGTAGTGGTTGGTGTAGGAGGCGCGCAGCGTGGTCTGCACCGTGGTGCGGTACGCCGGGCCCTTGGTCTTGAACTCGTGCACCAGGTCCTTCAGCGTCTGCTCGCCGCCGGTCACGGCCGGGAAGATGACCGCGCGGACCGGATCGTCGGGACGACCGAGCGCGGCGTCGGCGACCCTGAACAGGATGTTCTCCTTCCCGGTCACCCGTTTGAAAGCGTTGATCAGCTCCTTGGTCACCTTGCTGTCGGCCCGCGCCTTGATCCGATGCACGGTCGCGATCAGCAACTCCACCAACGTGTCGGTGACCTCCCGCTCCCGCTCGCAGACCAGCGCCGCCAACAACAGCACCGTCAGCTCACGCGGGTGCGTGCGCATGTGAGAGGGAGCCTCCACCGCCGCCCGAGCCCGCCAGGCCGCCAGCACCTTGGGCGCCACATCGGCGAACAACCCCAGCGGCAACCCGATCGAACGCACCGCCTCCAGCTTGCGGATCTCGGTCATCATCGACTCCAGGCTCACGTTGCCCGGAGCCGACTTGATCAGCGCCAGCAGCCCAGAAACGCCGTCGTCCTCCTCCGCCGTCGCCTCGGCCGCCTCATCCTCGCTGTCCTCGTCGTCGACGCCATCGTCGATGCCGGCCAGGGCGCAGATGCGCCCGGTGGTCTCCGCACTCAGCCGAGAAGCGATCCGCACCGACCAGGTGACCTCCGCGTTGTGCAAGGCCGAGGCCACGATCCGAGAGATCCGCCCCGAGGTCGGCGGTTCGATCCGCTCCTCACGCAGATACTTGAGCAGCTCCTCACGAACCCGCTCGGGCCGGCGCTCGGCGTGGGCGACATTCTCGGCCAGCCACACCGTGACCTTCTCCGCGTCCACGGTCGTGCAGACGCGAAAGTCCAGGTGGGTACGGATCTGACCACGGTGATACTCGATCGTGGAACCAGACCACTCGTAGAAGCCGAACTCCGAGGCGGGCACCTGGACCTGCTTAGCCACATGCTCGACAGCCTCGTCGGCCAACTCCGAACGTCCTCGCGGGAAGCGCCCGTGCTGCGTATAGAACTTCAGCAAGACCGCGAATCCGAGGCGCGTGGCGCCACGCTTCCCGGCGATCAGCTCACGCTCCTCGTCCAGAACCGTCCAGTGCTCGACAAGCTCGTCGATGTGCATCGGGGGGTGCGCCATAGCCGCCCAGCATCGACCAGCCAAATCACAACAAGATCAACGCCGTTTGGGGCTCATGACGCGTTTCTTACCGACACCCCTACTTTGGGGCTGGGGTCAGCTTCGGGAGTAGGACGCCGAATCGTGCGAGCGACACCGCGAACCGCCCCAGGCTGGCGAGGGCCGAAACCCTCTCCCAGAAGCGGTGAGAACGACGATGCTTCACCGGATCATCACCCCTTTCTCTCTCCCGTCCCCTGTAGACGGGCGCCCTGACGACAGGGCTCCGGGAGATCCGGAGGGGTGCTCCACCAGTCGGCCCTCCACTCGGGTCCGCGCGACCAGATGAAAGGTAGCTCTGCGTAACATCTCTGGCGAAACCCCTCCGGTGGCGTGTTTGCGGTGGTGGGGGGCCGGCGGGTGGGGGTGTGGGGCGCTGTCTGGGGTAGGCCTTGGTGATCGTTGTTTCCGTTGGTGTCGTGATCGGGGGGTGAGGGCGTGGCTGGGCGGTCGGTTTCGGGTGGGCCCGGGCCGGGTCGGGGTGGGGAAGGGCCGCCGGGGCGGGATGGGCGGTTGCCGGATCTGGGCGGCGACGACTTGGACGAGATTCAGGCCGGGCTGCAGCGGCTGGCGGCCGAGCACGGCCGGTTGCAGGAGTTGTTGAACGCGGTGCTGGCGATCAGCGGCCATCTGGAGCTGGAGGAGGTGCTGCACACCATCGTCGAGGCGGCGCGGGAGCTGGTGCGGGCCCAGTACGCCGCGGTGGGGGTGTTGGACGACCAGGGCCAGTTCACAGAGTTGATCACTTCGGGGTTCGGGGTCGACCAGTTCGCCGAACGGGTGGGCGAGTTGCCGCACGGGACGGGGCTGCTGGGAGATCTGGTACGCGATCCGCGGCCGCTGCGGGTGGAGGATCTGCCCTCCCATCCCCGCGCTGCGGGGTTCCCTGCCGGACATCCGGTGATGACCACGCTGCTGGGCGTGCCGATCCGGGTCCGCGACACCGTCTACGGCAACCTGTACCTGGCTGACAAGGCTGACGGGCCGTTCACCGACCGGGATGAGGAGGTGGTGTCCGCATTGGCCAGCGCGGCCGGAGTGAGCATCGAGAACGCCCGGCTGTACGCGCGGCTGCGCGCGGCCACTGAGGACTTCCAGCGGCGGCTGCTGCCGCAGATGCCTCAGCTGCACGAGTGGGAGCTGCAGGCCCGGTACCAGCCGTCCAGCCAGGCGCCGAGTGTCGGCGGCGACTGGTACGACGTCATCCACCTGCCCGACAGGGTGCCGTGCGTGATGGTCGGGGACGTGATGGGCCACGACCTGCGGGCGGCCACGGTGATGAGCCAGATCAGCAACATGCTCCGAGTGATCGCCTTCGACCAGCGCGAGCCGCCCAGCCGGATCCTGCAGCGCCTGGACCGGGCGCTGCACGAGTTGCACGGCGGGCCGATGGCCACAGTGATCGTGGTGCGGCTGGAAGGCGACGGTGCAGGGCGGCAGCTGCGGTGGGCCAGCGCCGGGCACCTGCCGCCGCTGCTGGCCGTCCCCGGCGAGCCCGCCCGATACCTGGAGGCCGATGTCGGGCCGCCGCTGGGGGTCGATCCCGACGTCGTCCGCCCCGACCACGAGCATCGGCTGCCCGTCGGCGCGACCGTGCTCCTGCACACCGACGGACTGATCGAGGACCGGGCCCACACGCTGGACGAGGGCATGCGGGGAGCCGCTCGTATCGCCACCGGCCACGCCGACCGGCCCCTGCCGCAGCTGTGCGACGCCCTGCTGGCCCGCTGCCGGCAGGGCGGTGAGCACGACCTCTTCGAAGACGACGTCGCCCTGCTCGCCGCCCGGCTGAAACCCTGAGCGGCAGCTCGTCGAGCCCGGGGCGGAGGGGCCGGTCGGAGCGGGGGGCGGGCATCGACCCTTGCCGGGGCCGTTGGGAGCCCGGCCGCAGGGACCTTCTTCCCTTCAAAGGGCCTGGTGGGAGCTGCGAGCCTGGAGGCATGTGTTCAGGCGACCGGTGGCCAAGAGCACGGCCCGCCACGCGGACGCCCGTGGAGGAAACGGGGTCGTCCCCGGCACCGCTCGGGTGGTGGCGGGCCAGAGAGCTGCTGGCCTCGGCGGGCGTGGGCCGGCTGGTGTTCACCGAGCAGGGGCTGCCCGCGGTGCGGACGGTGCCCTTCACCGTCGAAGGCACGGTGATCCGCATCGAGCTGCCCCCCGGCGCCGGGCTGGCCCGCACGATGCGGCACGCCATCGGCGCGGTGGTCGCGGTGCACGCCGACCGGCTGGACGATCCGGGCGGCGGCTGGGAGGTCACCGCAGTCGGCACCGTCCGGACCGGCGACACCGGCGACCGCATCGGCCCAGCCGGCGCCCATCGGGATGCGCCCCACGGCCGCAGCGGGGACGGGTCGCTGCTCATCGATGTCCGGCACCTGTCCGGCCGCCGGGTTCCCCGCCGGCCGGAGCCGCCCGGCCAGCCGCGGCGTCACCTCAGGGCCGTGTGACCACCCTCCCCGCCGGGCCACCCGGTACAGGTACCGCAAACCGGGCATTGCGGGCGTGGTTGTACCGCCGTCCCGGGGTACACCATGCCGGATGATCCACGCACCTCCCGACAAGAGGGGCTGAAAGGACTATGGCGTACCCGTCACCCGAACCTGGGCGTGCTCGGAGCGAGGACGGCGCGGGGGGCCGGCCCGACCCCGCCGCGGTCCACGCCGCAGCACGGGAGGTGGCCCGGCAGTTGAGCGCTGACCCGCACCGCGTCGCTCACGAACTGGCCGACCAGATCACCCACCGGCTGTTCGCAGTCAGCCTGGAACTGCACGGCGCGCTGGCCCGCATCCACGACCCGCACGCCGCCCAACGCGTCCACACCGCGCTGGCGGGCCTGGACGACACCCTCACCGAACTGCGCCACGTCATCTTCGACCTGCACGCCACCCCCGGCGGGCCAGGGTGAGCGTCCGCCATGAAGCCGACGACGCCGGCTCGCGCCGCGGACCGACCGGCTCCGGTCAGGGCGGGGAGTTCCGCCCGAAGGACCGCAGCATCCGCGCCGCCCGGGACAGCCGGCCGCGACACAGGTCCTGATTGAGGACGATGGCCGTACCGCCGTCCTGGTCCCACCGGTAGCCCAGCAGCGGGCCGGGCATCCGGGCGCGCGCGAACGGGCCGATCCGGCCGCCCGGCGGCTCCGCCGCCTGCAAGTACCGCCACACCTCCCCCGCCGCGTCCCCCCGCACCCCACCGGCGGGGCCGGCAGCGACCGGGTCGGCGGCGATGAGGATCAGCGCCGACCGGCCGGGCACCGGAACCCGCAGGCACTGCCATCCGCCCACCCAGCCGAACGCCCGCTCCAACTCAGGCGGCGGGTTCCCCGCCCCGAGCGCCGCCAACTGGCCGCGCAACCAGGCGTTCTCCCGGGCCAACCGTTCACTTTCCGCCCTCAACCCATCCACGACCGACACATCCATGGGAGCCTCCCAGGCGGCGCCCCGGACGCGCCGGCGATCGCCTCCGGCTCAGACAGGACCGGAGCCCCGCTCTTGCCGGGCGCCGATACCCGGGCGGCGCGGGCATATGCCGCCCCGCCCCCAATATCCACACAATGGCCGATCCGCAAGAGCGGGGACGAGCCCGCGCCGACTCGGAGGGGGCACATGAAAGACATCCGGGCCCCGCGTCCAGATGTGACTGGACTTCCTGGGTGAGTGAGGAGCAGCGGGCGTACCCCGATCCGGATGTCGGCCGACGGCCGGTCGTCGGTAACCGGTGCCGGCGGCGGAGTGCCGGGCCGCCACGGGGTTGCGGGCGCACGGTCGGCCGGGGCCGCCACCCGCAGCAGCCTCGCCAGCCGGGGAACCTTGGTGAACCGGCCGGTGTGGCAGGACGCGTTCGGGGTTGTCCACAGGGGCTCCGGTCCCGGCGGTTCCGGGGGGCGCCGGGACCGGTGACGCCGCGATCGCGGGCCATGCGGGCGGCGGTCGAAGGCCGCTACAGCCCGCAGGGCTGGGTACTTCACGACCGCGGCCGGCGCCTAGGGCGGCGGAGGGTGAGGTGTCGACCGACCAGGCCATCGCGCTGATCGCGGCGCTGCCTGGTGACCAGGCCGAAGCGCTGCTGCTCCGGGTGGTGCTCGGGCTGGACGCGACCGCGGCCGCGCGGGTCATGGGCACCAGCGCAGCGGCTGTGCACACCGCATCGGTGCGGGCGCTGAGCAACCTTGCTCAGGTTCTTCGGCACTGCGCGGGTCTCCCGCAGAACTAGAGGGGTTGCGCGAAGGAGGGACCTGCCGGGAACTCCACGCGCCCCGGCCCCGCTACCGCCCATGGCCGGCCGGCTGCTGCCCCAGGGCCTCCTGGGTGCTCGCGGAGCATGCGCAAAACGGTGACGGGCGAGTATCTGGCCCGGGCCGCCGAAGCCGCGGACCACGACTGAGGGCCGCCCGTGGCCTGGGCTGCCCGGCCCTACGGGCCCTACGGCCCGACCCCGGCGGCCGGGTCGCCGGGGTCGGGGGCCGCGGGGATGTCGCCGAGTTCGCGCAGGCCCTCGGCGGGCGCCGAGGGCGCGATGGAGTAGCGGCCCAGGCAGTTGAGGTGGGCGTGGCCGAGCGGGCTGAGCCGGGCGGCGTCGGCGTCGTTGACCGGGATCCCCTGGGCGCGCAGCCGGTCGACGGCGGCGGAAAGGTAGCGGGAGTTCCACAGCGCCACGGCGTTGACGACCAGGCCCAGCGCCGCTAGTTGATCTTCTTGGCCTTCTCGGTAGGGCTGGCGGATCTGGCCGCCTCCGGCGTGGCAGATCTTGCGGGCCAGGCGGTGCCGGGATTCCTGGACGGTGAGCTGCTTGTTCAGCGTGCGGCGGTAGCCGTCGTCGATCGGGTCCAGGATGTCCAGCAGGTGCAGGGTCTTGTCGATGCGGCCGTACTCGGCGAACGCCTGCCCGAGCGGGGTGGGGCGGCCGCCCCGGGAGAACATCCGCAGCAGGTCGTAGGCGCGGACCTGGTTGGTGACCAGCGAGCCGGCGACCCGGGTCATGTCCGACCACTGGGTGCAGATCCTGTGCCGGTTGATCTTGTTGCGGGCGATCGCCTCCAGCGGGCCGTATCCGGGGGTGGTGCCATCAGGCAGGTCGGCGCGCCAGAACCGCTGGTCGCCCAGGTCGGCGAAGCGGGGCGCGAATCGGTAGCCGAGCATGGAGAAGATCCCGAACACCATGTCCGAGTCGCTGGCCTGGTCGGTGGTGACCACCTCGGGTTTGGGGCCGGCGTCGATGTTGATGAGGGTGTCCAGGATGAACAGCGAGTCGCGCGGGGTGCCGGGCACGACCATCTGCCCGATGCCCATCACCTGGTCGTTGACGGCGTTCAGCAGCGTGATCCCGCGCTTGTAGCCGAAGTACTTGGGGGAGGGCCCGGCGTTGATGGTCTGCACGGGGACCACGAACCGCAGCCCGTCGACCGAGGCCAGCAGCCCGCCGCCCCACAGCGCCACGATCGGCACCTCGCGCTGCGCCTGGACCAGGACCGCGTTGGCCGCAGCGTGGGTCTCGGCCCGTACATAGTTCTGGTCCACGTGGGAGAGCCGACCGCGGGTCAGCGCCTGGTCCCCTTCCTTGATCACCGGTGTCAGCCCGACGTTGCACGCCTCGGCGATCAGCAGCGCCACCAGCGATCTGGGAAGGTCTTTCATACCGGTGGAGATGTCGGCCAGGTGCACGTAGGCGTCCAGGAACCCGGTCCAGGCGTGCACCTCCAGCAGCAGCTCGGGCAGATCGACCCGCGGCAGCATCGCCTGGCACGCGCCGCGCAGCCACCTCAGCGACGGGCTCTCGCCGAGCGCGCCGAGTTTCTCCACCGACAGCCGGGCGTGCCCGCCGGCGCCCTCTGGTGGGGCGACCACGCGGACCAGGGCGTCATCGCCGGCCTCTTCCAGGCGGGTGGCCATCTGCCGCCAGGCCGCGTCCAGTGCCAGGACCCGGCCGTCCAGATGGTCGCCGACCGGGTCGGTGAGCGACAGCGACGCCAGCACGTCCTCGCTGATCGCCTCCCACTGGCGCCCGTCCAGCAGGTGCGCGCGCGGGTCGGCCCACCGGTTGGACGGCGCCGCGAACACGTCCCGGACCTGCAGCGCACGAAACAGCGCCTCCAGCACGCACACCACGTAGGCGTCGCGGTCGACCGCCCTGACCGGCAGGTCGGGATTGGCGTACACCGGGCGCCTCCACGCCGCGGTCACCAGCGAGGCGTCGATCTCCCCCGGCAGCAGCGGCTTGCGCGACACCTGGCGGCGCGCCAGCTCCGGCAGCCGCCGCACCGCCGCCAGGACCTTGCGGCCGCCCGCCGCCGCGCCCAGGGCCTGCGACTCGCCCAGCAGCTTCAAGAACGGCCGCACGGTGCTGTACTTGTCCACCAGCGCCGCGCGCAGCGCCGCCTCCGCGGCGCCCTCCTCGACCGGGACGAGTTCCTCCACCGACGCAAACGCGGCCATCACCTGCTGCCGGGTGGTGCCGGCCTGATCGGTCACCGCCGCCCACAACGCCGCCACGTCCACCTCGGCGCCGACCTCGGCGGCCAGGTCGAGCTGCTCCACCAGCACCCGCCCCGCCTTCGACAGCAGCCGGGACGCCCGCTCCAGCCTCGGCAGCATCGCCAGCCGCTCGCCCGCCGACTTGCGGCGCGCCGGAGAGATCAACCGGGTGGCCATCAGCAGGGTGAACAGGTCCAGGGCGTCATCGATCGCCTCAGCCTCCAGGCTCCGGGTCACCGCCAGCAGCGTCGCGGTCTTGCGCGGCTCGCCCAGGCGAGCCAGCGCCGGCGCCTTGCTCCCCGCCCCGTACCGGGCGAGCGTCTTCATCCGCCGGACCGGCACCTTGCCCACCTGCACCCGGCCCAACTCCAACCCGGCCAGATCATCGACCCGTCGAAGCGCCCGCACCATCTCGGTCCCCGACTGCCGCTTGGGCGCCTGCCGTAACCGCTCCAGCTCCGAGACCCGCGCCCCGTCGGGGACCTCCAGCAGCCCCGCCAACGCCAGCGGCAACCCTGCTCCCGCCCGCTCGGCCTGGCGGGCCACCACCGCGTACATGCGCTCATCCGCGCGTTCGCGCACCCCACCCACCAGCCGCTCCAGCACCGTCACCCCCGGCAACAGCACCCGATGCCGACGCAGCCACGCCACCGACTGATCGAACAACGCCGTCGGGCCTTCCGCGTGCGTCCACGCACGCCCGTGCAGAAACGCCAGGAACCGCTTCGACACCTGGCGCGCCTCCCAGCTCTCCCGGTCCTCAAAGACGTGGAAGCCGTAGGCGTCCCTGATCATCCACGTGTGCTCATACGCCGTCTGCGCACGCACCGTGTACCTCTTGACCTGGGATGGATCACCGATCTCCAGTTGCTCGGCCAGGTAGTCCACCACCGGCCACGGCACGTCCAGAGGGTCGGCCAGGAACAGCCCCTTGTAGCGAACCGTCGCGATCTGCACGGCAACACCCAGGCGATGCGAATCGGCCCGCGACCGAGCGATCACATCCCGGTCGAACGCGTCCAGGAAGAAGAACTTCTCCAGCTCCGACTGTGTCGGCAGCTCCACGAACGACGTATACGCCGCTCTTTGCTCATCTGACAGAAACTCCGCAGGCATAGCCCCGCAAAGTAGGCCCGGCCCACCAGCGACTAACTCATAGTGACCAATACGTTACGAAGCGAACGTTCCAAGTGGCCAACTCTCAAGATCATTCTCAGCGCTAACGGCTGTCCGTAGGTTCCTCAACCCCGGTAGTGTCGGCGCATGGCCGACACCGACCCGCTCGCGAACGACTCCGCGTTCCGCGCGATCGCGAAGGTCTGGGAGGACCTCGGCCGCTTCTGCGAGGCCGCGCTGCGCGAAGCGCTGCGGGGAACGCCGGCGGTCAACTGCCAGGCGCTCGGCATCGCTGCCGACGACTTCGCCGCCCTGACCAACCAGCTCGATGCCGCCCTGGAGTTGGGCGCGCTCGACCGCATCGAGGCGGCGGCACGGGAGATGACGACCGCCATCACCGTCGGCCCCAACGACCTGCGGCGGCCGGGCATCACCGAAACCGATCTGGCGTTCCTGGGCGCGCTCATGATGATGCGCGGGCAGCTCCGCATCCTGGACGACAGCCGCGCCGGCGAAGGCCCCGCGGCGATCGCGCTCCCCACGCTGACCGACGATCCTGACGTCGCGCCGTGCGACTTCTGCGGCGCCGCCAGGCCGACGTGGTACTTCCGGGCCGAGCCCTTCGAGCTGCCGCACCCCGGCAGGGATTCGCCTGCGGTGTTCGGCGACCGCTGGTACGCGTGTGATGCGTGCCGACCTCTCGTTGGCGCGGCCGACTGGAAAGGGCTGGCGGCCCGTCTGGGCTTTCCCTGGCCGCTTCCGCAGACCATCAAGACGGCATGGCTCATGTTCGGTCGGCACCGCCGCGGCGACGCGCAACGCGTCCCGCGCTGACACCCCCGTGTCCGGCATGCGGCGCGGTTATCCTCGCCGGCTCCACAACTCAGCTCGGCTCTGGCAGTGACACACCTGCAGGAGGCCGCCCCCCGGCATCGGTTGGGATTCCTGTGGGAGGACGCTCCCATGCCATTGGTGTTGCGAAGCCGACTTGGCCGCCGGAGAAGGTCGCGCGCCGGAAGTGAACATCGGTGCCGGAGAACCATGCAAGCCCGAAGTCGACCTTGCCGTTGGCGAACGTCGTGCCCCCGAAATTGATCTCACCGTCGGTGAGTTTCGCGTTCACGAAACTGACCTGGCCTCCGCTGAGTGTCGCGTTCACGAAGTTGACCAGTCCGCCGGACAGTTCCGCTTGCCCGAAGTCGACCACGCCGCCGGACAGTTCCGCGTCCACGAAGTTGACCAGTCCGCCGGAGAGCTCCGCCCGCTCGAAGTTGATCACGCCGCCCGACAGTTCCGCTTGCCCGAAGTTGATGTGGCCGTCGGTGAGTGTCGCGTATCCGAAGTCCACCAAGCCGCCGGAGAACGCGGCGCCCCTGAAATCCATCTGACCGCCGCAGAACGTCGCCCGCTCGAAGCTGGTATGGCCGCCGGAGAACTCCGCATCCCGGAAGCTGAAGTCGCGAGTGAAGGTGGTGTTGGTGAAGGCCGCGGTTCCGCCGGTGAAGCGAGCGCCGCTCAGGTCGCCGCCGTCGAAGACGACGTCGGTGAAGTCGAAGTCGTGGGCCTGCCAGGAGCGCGGGTCTCCGGTGGGCAGGCGCAGGTGGTTGCCGATGAGCCGGATGATGGTGTGGCGTACCTCGCGGAGGCCGCGGTAGGCGATGCGCTGCTGGTCATGGGCATCGCGCTCCGCGTCGGTGGGGAAGCCAGGGCGCTGGTCCAGAGGCAGAGGTCCGGGGTCGGGAGCGTACGGGAGGCGCAGATAGGCGCACAGGACGTCGATGCACGTCTGGCGGAACGTGCGGGGGCGTCGTCGGCGATCCCGGCCAGGGCGTGAACGCCGCCGAGCTGGATGGCGGGGTTGGTGTCGCCCAACTGGGCGACGGCGGCGGTGAAGCGGTCGGTGAGCTGGCCGCGCTCGGTCAGCTCATGAGTACGGCGCTGGGCCTTGTCGGTGTGGTCGGCCGCCCGCAGCGCGGCCTGCACGCTCTCCTGCGCCGCTCTGGCGGTCTGCCGGGCCGAGCTGGCGTTGGAGGCGGTGTAGTAGATCGCGACCGCCGCCAGCAGCCCGGTCGCCACCGCGGTGATCCGGCCCCGGGCCTTGTCAAGAGCCTCCTGCCGGTCGGCGCCGGTGAGCGCACCCTTGCCGTGCAGCCTCACACCGTCAACGTGCTCGACCCACCACGTCGTGGCCGGCCACAACAGAACCAGCAGCACGGCGACCAGCAGCACGACCGCAGCCACGGCCGCCACCCACCACAGCCATCGCTGCCCCTGTACCCGCCCAGCCGACGCGTCCGGCGCAGCTGCGGGTGCCTCGTCCAGTCCACTCACGCCAATTCAGACGCGCCACAACGGCCCCCGGCCTCTTTTCCGCGTCGTTGCGATGTCGTCTCAATCTCTGGCGTGGGCCGCAGGCGCGGTGGAAGGGCAGTGCGCTCGAACCACCCACTCAGGTCGGCACGATCGGTGCTCTGGTCGCCTGCCGGCTGTTGGCGACGAACAGAGTCAACGAGGGGGGAGGGGCAGCCAGGCTGAGCGGAGCACAAAGCTGTCGGTGGCCGAGTGTCAAGAGCCGGGCCGGGCGCGGGGCCGGGGTGTCCGCGCCGTGAGCACCTCACCAGGGCCATCGTCTCGGTGGACAAAGACGACGCTCCGGGCCCCTAGACTCCGATATTGCGATCACCGAGCGTCACTTGCCAGGCCCGCGAAGGGACCCCCATGGACTCCACTGAACCTGAGCGAATCATCGTCCGGGTGCTGCTCACCGTCGGTGATACTGCAGAACTTGTCACGCCGCTCCACGACCACCGCGACCCGCTCCGCATGCCCGCAGCCGCTATCGCGGAGGGAGCTGGTCTGCCCCCCGTTGAACTGCCCGGTCGAGAGTTCTTCGCCTGGCGGGCCCCGGACGGTGCCTTGTCTGGTTTTGAGCTGGTTCACGACCCGCGGGTGTGATCAGGTGCCACGGGCGATGGTCGTCGCTTCTCCGTTCTGTGTGGGATCACGGTGAGCGGCGTGGTTCTCGTGTAATGCCCTGCAGCACGTGGCGGGGCCAGTGGGGGAGCCCGCATAGTTCGATGTGCGGTGGCATTCGGCCGTCGTTGCGGTCTTTGCGGACGGTCGCGTACGCCAGCCCTAACTCCTGAGCCGCCTCCTTCTCATCGAGGAGGTCGTCGGGGTGCCCCGGCGCGGGCAGTTCCGGTAGTGGCTGGCCGTCCCGGAATGCCTCCACCTGCTGGCGGTCGTAGAGCAGCTTCCGGCGCCCAGGGTTCACCGGAGCGGGAAAACCGGGCTCGTGCGCGACGCCTTTGGTCCGGAACGTCTGGTAGGCCATGCCGAGCATGGATGCCGCGCCGGCCGCGTCGACCACCGGCCGCTTGCGCGGGATCATGGCGTTGCTCCGGCGGAACGGAACACCGAGGCGACGCTCTCGAAGGGGCGGTCGGCGTCCGGCGTGTAGGTGAGGAAGACGATCGGGTCCGCGGCGTCACGGATCTCGAAACGTTGCCGCATGTGGCAGGCGCCCTCGCCGTTGGCAGCGGCCTGCTCGTGCCGGACCCGGCAGGCGGTGTCGAGATGGTCGAGGGCACCGTCGAGGGTCTGTGCGTCCGCGAGTCTCGCGGCCGGTTCATTGGTCTGCCAAAGCTCGAACATCGGGGACCTCCTCCTAGTGGCGCTGGTGGTCGTCATGGTGTGCGGTCCCGCCCGGCGGCGGGGCGGAAATGCGGCTGTGTGGATAAGTCCGTGCTGCCGGAAGCCGGGACGGGCTGGATGCCCGTCCCGGCTTGCCGTCAGAGGCGTCCCTGCTGGAACAGCCGTTCGGTGATCCGGGATTCGGCGATCGGCTCGAACCACCCGACCGGCATCAGCGGCCAGATCTCGCGGCCGATGTCGAAGGCCGAACGCCAGAGCCGGTACTGCGATTCGAAGGCTTCGCGGTCGTCGCAGACGATCGCGAGTTGCCCGATCTTGACGATGACTTGGCCGCAGCCGCTGGGGCTCTGGCCGGGTGCCTTCCCCAAGATCATCGGCGCGAGCCGCTTGCTCTCGAAGCGGACGGCTGCGTGGACCGATGGAGCGCCGATCCGGAACAGCCTGGCCGCATCGCGGTCGCTCATCGTGCGCCGGGCGATGATTCGCGCCTCGACCCACGTCTTGAACAACTCGCGTGCCGCTTCGTGGTCGGTGATCGTGATGACCGCGCCCGGGATCATTACCTGGACGAGCGATCCGACGATCTCGACGATTCCGTCGTGCGGTCCGGCGAACCGGACCGTCAGGGACGCGACGTGGTGAGATGTCTGGTTCCCCACGGGATCCTCCACACTGTTGAGTTTTCAATCTGCGATGCCGGGGGTCCGGGTCTCACTCCTTCTCCCTGACATCCCTAATGTACCACACTTCTGTTTAGAGGTGATGACCTAAAGCCTTCTCTCGTCTGGATGCATAAACAGAACTGTGGTATTGTTTTCAGTGTCGGAACGGGGAGTGAGACCCCCGGACCGGTTCCGCAGATTGAAAACTCCAGAAAGCGAGAACGATGGACGACCGCAACCGACCCTTGGAGGTCGCGACCCTCCGCCTCATCGCCGCCTACGGGCTGGTGGTCAAGGCGCTGAAGCTGCTGCCCCTCCCGATCGAGGTTCCCGCCGTGCTGGACAGCAACGTCTGGACCGCCGAGATCCGCGAGAGCCTCGTCCGCACCTGCGAACTCCTGAACGACCTCCCCATGGAGGAGCCGTTCCGGGCGCAGGTCAGGCTGATTCTCATCGACTGGATCACCGGCTCCGACGTCCTGTTCGACGCGCAGGAGGAATTCGCGGACTGGAAGACCGACTTCGCTCGGATCCAGGCCGACCGCATCACCGCCAGCTGGCACCTCGTGAAGGCCATGCACGACCGGAAGTGACCACCTCGCCGCCCCGGCATCCAGCCGGGGCGGCGTCCCCGCTCGACGGAGAAGCCAGCGGGGAACGGAACGGGGCCGACGGCAAACAGACGCGAACGCCTGGTGAGACACCGTCGGCCCCATCGCAGATTGACACTCAACAGAGAGTCATCCACCAGACTAGGCGGCCGCGGGCGATCGTGCCACGAACCGTCCGGCCGACGGCTGTGAAACCGGCGCAGCAGCCCCCCGGCCGCTGCCGGAAGGCTGCTCTGCGACTGCAAGTAGGCCCCCATGCCCCGGCATGGGCGATGCTCCCTGGTGGTCGCTACGGGGATCGCGTAGCCGGAAGCCGAGAGCCCCGCGCTCCCGAACTGCGTCGGACCATCTCTTCGCCCCGCTCCGGAGGGCAGTCGCCACGCGACTTTCGCTAATAAATAATGTAATATTTTTCATGTCGGCCGGAGTGGTTTCGGCCTCAACCCACCACATGATTGGAAGCGCGTAATGACCGCATTCATTCTTGTCCGCGACGCCGCTCGCGACTGCTACGACATGGCCTGCTGGAGCCATCGCATTGACGTCGAGTCGGTCTCCAAAGCGCTGAGCATCGCTAAGGCGAGCTACCCCGACGCGCCACCGCTCGCCGCCGAGGTGATCATCGACTGTGAGGTGGGGCAGTGCCCGACTCGATTGCACTTCGCGTACGCCACCACCATCGCCCAGGCCAGGGAGTTCGCAGCGAGGACGCGCGGCTGGTTTACCCGCCGCACCACCGGGGGGCTGAAAGACTGCTGCCAGTTCCACACCGAATCGCTCCACCGGCACCTGCTCCCCTCCGGCTACGACGACCAGAGCGACGGCGGACCGGCGGACGACCAAACGCTCTTCTGACCGCGCGGCGGCAGCGCAAACAGAGCGCCCACAGCCCCTCCTACCGGAACGCTGTGGGCGCTTTGGCCGTTTCGCAGTCCTGATTTGCTGAGCGAGTTCCGGAAGACCTTCTGCAAGGGCCTCGTGTCGGGGACCGGGCCGTGCGGGGTCCGCCGCAGGGGCGACGACCCGGTCCCACTACCTCCCATCATGAGCTGTACGCGGCGGTCTCCTCGACCGGCGCGCGGGCGGATCAGTGGCCGCAAGCGGCCCGGAGGGAAGGCATACCGCGAGGAAGACGTGCCACAGATCCGTGCGGACAGCTGTCGTGGCGGAGGACGCTGGGATACAGTGCCGGGCACGGGCCGCTCCCATCGGCCCAAGCCCACCGCCCGGCCCGTGACCGGACGGCATCACGGCGAAGGTGCCCGGTACGCCCGGCATGGCTGCACCATCTGGGGGATGTTGAGAGAGCCGTCCGCCGGGGCGTGAAGTCCCCGAGAGACGGAATGCGAGAGCGCGTCCAACGGATATCGAGCGCGCGATTCACGGGGTTGCGTGCTGGAGATGCCATGCCGAAGGACCACGCCCGCAAGAACCGGACCCGCCAGCGCCAGGCTCAGACCGGCGCCCGATACACCTCCGCCCACGCCGGTACCGACCATCAGCATCCGGCCCCGGACCTGCCGATGCTGGCCGAGCTTCCGTATGGGACCGGCCGGTCAGTGGATCTCGACCTAGCCGCCCGCCTCATCGGAGCCTGCCGGGCCGGGTGCGGCCCGTGCCAGGGCTCGCTGATCTCCCAGGTGCTGGGCCTACCCGACCGTGCCACCGTCGCCACGATCGCGGGCGCGGTCTACGGGCTGCTGCCCTCGGCGGGGCCGCTGGCGGCTGCGGCAACCCGGACCTGGCAGCCGCTGGCGCAGCGGGCGCACCGGTCGGGGCAGGCCGCTCCGGCGCTGGAGGCGCTGGAGGCGATGACCAGCGAGCAGGTGGCGGAACTGCTCGACGACGCGCTCGACCACTGGGCCGTGGGCGGCATGGACCCCGGCATGATCAGCCTTACCGACCCGGCCACCCTCCTCGGCGACGCGCCCGGCACCGAGCCGCCGACCGGTCCCGCGAGCAGCCCGCCGACCGGTCTGGTGTCGTACGCACTGTGCCCAGCAGTGGTGCCCGGCCCCGGCGACCGTCCGGTGCCGGCCCTGGTCTTCGAGCCCGAAACAGCGGCGGCCGAGGCCGAGGATCTGCGCGCGCGGTGCGACTGGCCGCAGTGGAACTTGGACGGCCTCCCCGCGGTGCGGACGGACTGGCGACTACGGGTCCAGATCGCCACCCGCTCCCTGGTCCAGGTCGCCCGGGTCGCGGCGGACGGCGTCGATGATCTGATCATCTGGGATGCCGGGCAGGCGGTGCCGCTGCCGCAGGAATGGTTCGACCTGCTGGACCGGGCGCAACACGTGGTGCTGTGCGGCCCCTCGGCACCCGGCGAAGAGGCGTTGCAGGCCGCCGCACGCGGCGACCGGTTCGGCGCGGTCACCGCGCGCGTCTCCTTCTGGTGACAGCGCCGCGCTGACACCGGTCGGCGACGCCGCCCGTGATGCTGCCGCTGCTTGCACCAGAGGCCGTGCACCTTGGCGGCCGCCGCGCTGCTCCGCTGCGCGGCGGCCGCCGCCGACCGGAGAATCGAATCATCCCCCAAACGCTTCCGCCCTGCTGGCGGTGGGCCCGCTCCGATGGGTCCCCGGCCGGCGCGGCGCCGTGTGGAGCATGACGACGAGGAGCTGCATGTCTGACCAGCAATCCGCCCCGGCACCGCGGGCGACGAGCAGGTCGCCGAAGACCATGCCGAAGACCAGGGCGCACTCGGCCACGCAACTGCGCCAGGCGCTGGAGTGGACCGCAGACCAGTGGGCTCGGGGGCAGGCCGCCGGGTTGATCCCGCCCTGCGACATGAAGACCCCGCGCTGGTCAGGAGGCGTGGTGAACGAGCTGTTGGCGCGGCGCGACGAACTGACGGCCGCGCTGCCGGACTGGGCCGACCGGGACCAGGTGCGGGCCCGGCTCGACGTGGATTTCGGGCAGTGGCGGCGCGGCAGCGACGCCGCAGTGATCCCCGGGCCCGATCGCGGCGGGGCCTGGTGGTCGCGGGAACTGGTCGAGGAGCTGGTGGCCCGCCGCGACCAGATCGTCGCGGCGATCCCGTCCCAGCCGCTGGGCGAGCGCCGGTGCGCGGAGCTACTGACCGAGCTGACCGGCCTGGAGGTGGCCGCCGATGACATCGCCGTCCTCGCCGAGCGTGGGGCGACCCGTGTGGTCGGCGACTACAAGGGCTGCGACCTGTACGACGTGGACGCGCTCAAGGCGCTGGCCGACGAACGCCGACGCGGGCCGTTGGTCGAGGTGGTGGGCGAGCGGCAGGCGTGGTTGGCGGCGTCGATGACAACCGCCGATGCTGCGACCTGGCTGGATTGGCGCGAGGAGGATCTGCCTCGGGTGGCGCGAGAGCGCGGGATCTCAGCGGGCCGGTTCGGCCGGTGGGCGCGTGTCGACATCGCGGCGCTGACCGAGGACGAGAAACTGGTCGAGCAGGTCCGGCGGGAACGGCTGCTGGGACCAGAGCAAGCCGCGACGCATCTGGAGATGCGCCGCCGCGATTTCGAGTACGTGCTTGCGGCGGGGTGGGTGTCCCCGGCGGACAGCGTGGAGCGCCGGGTCGGCGTCCGCAAGAGCGTGACGATTCCTCTCTACAGGGTCGGCGACCTGGAGGACGTCCTGGACACACCGGGCGTCGATTGGGAGGCGGTACGCGCGGTGCGGCCCGGCGAGCCGTCCCCGCTGCGCGAGTGGGCCCGGCTGCCCGCCCAGCGCGCCGACGTCGTTCGCGCCTTCTGCGGACAACTCGGCGAGGAGTGGGGCGTGGAGGTATGGCCGCACTTCTTCAACGCCGGTGACCGCTGGGAAATCGACTGGGAGTACCGCGCCGACGGCCACCCCACCCTGCAGGAGGTGCAAGCGGCGCTGACCGCGCACCACGGCGTCGGCGCCCATCGCTCCAGCATCGCCTTGTCGACCCGGGTCGGCGAAGTGATCCGCATGGCCCGGGACTGCCTGCAGCCCGGCGTGGCCGTAGTGGTCGACACCGAGACCAGTGACCTGGACGGCGTGGTCATCGAACTGGCCGTCGTGGACGCCTGCGACGGCACGGTACTGCTGGACACCCTGGTCAATCCGGCCGGGATCGCGGTCTGCTCAGAGGCCCGCGCGGTGCACCGCATCGACGATGAGTCCCTGGCCGCCGCACCCCGCTGGGAGCAGGTCCTCCCACAGTTCACCGCCGCCGTCGGCGAGCGCCGGCTGCTGGCCTTCAACGCCTCCTTCGACTGCGCGCGGATCGCGGCGACTCACCACCACGCCGGCCTCGATCCCGCTCTGCTTCCCGCCGCCGACCGCTGGGAGTGCCTGATGGAAGCCCGCAGGATCTGGGCGCGCGTAGGGCGCTGGACCCCGCTGGGCGGCGGACACCGCGCCCGCGCCGATGCGATGGCGGCCCGCACCGTCCTGCAGACCCTCGCCACCCCGATCGAAGGCACCCGATGAGCACGCCCGGCTGGGAGCTCCCGCCCGAACTCCTGCGTGCCAAAGCGGCGTCCTACGCCATGGTCGACGCCGCCGCCGCAGCGTGCACCGCAGCGACCGGCGGGGCTCCGAGCGCAGCAGGCACCGGGCCGCCCGTTGGTCCCGCCGGGGTGGCTGTCTCCGACGACTACGCCGCGGCGCTGGACTACCTCGACCGTTGCGTCCACAGCGCGACCTACGAATACACCGCCGAAGCCGCACGCCGGTTCCTGGCCGCCGTCATCGACGCCACCATGGCCCCCGAACTTGGGGCCGCGCTGACCGCCCTGCGCGCGGCTCTCGCCGACATGGACGCCGCACTCGCCGACACCGAGGCCCTCGCCGCCCGCAACCGCGCCAGACGGGCGGCAGAACCGCCCAGAGCGACCTGAGCGGGCACCTGCGGCCAGGCACACGCGGCGCGCATCGAGCGGGAACCTCACCCGATGGCCGGCCCCCGCGTCCCGTGTGGCCAAGCGCCGGTCCCGTTCTTCGCGTAAGCCCGCACCCGCCCTGCCTGACGAACACGAACCGGAGCAGCCCGTGACCGCACCCACCGGCCCCTACACCACACCTTTTTCGGCCAAGGCCGTGGTCGCCACCGCAACCCGTCGCGGTGTCCGCGAGTTCAACTGCGATGCCGCCGCCATCGCCGTGAGCGCCGACGCCACGACCACGGCGGCAGTGGTCGACGGCATCGGCAACAGTTCCGAGATCTCCGCCATGTCCACCGTGCTGGCCACCGTCATCGTCCGGACCGCGCTGCGCCGCGGCGTCCTCGCCGCGCTGCTCACCGCCGGCGAGGTCGTCGCCGACCCCGGCCCGGACGATGACACCCCGGACGCGGTCGCAGTGGTCGCCGCCGCCCGCGCAGGTGACGACACCCGCGTCGCCTGGTGCGGCGACAGCCGGGTGTACGGGTTCAACGGTGAGAGGATCCGGCAGTACTCCACCGATGCGACGGTGGGCGAGCAACTCCGCTGCAACGGCGTTGCGCTAGAGCTGGCAGCCGAGCACGACAACTGGCTCCGCGCGAGCCTGGCGCGTGCCACCATCGGCAACACCTACACCGCGCTGATCCCCGAAGACGAGTTGGTCGTGCTCTGCTCCGACGGCGTCGTCGACGGGCTCCCACACGGACGCTTGGACGACCTCGTCCGGACCCACGCCGACAACGTCCAGGCCCTCGCCGATGCCCTCGTGAACCAGACCGAGTCCGACGCCCGCGGATACCGCGACGACGCTACAGCCGTCATCATCCAGCCCCCGCCCTGACCGCGAACCGCCGCCCCGCCTGCCCGAGTCAGCGGTGACCGCCGGGCGACTCCCACCACACCGAATCTAGATGTTTCATGTATTGTTCTTCTTGTTGATCGGAGTGGCATCCGGTCACACCACCACACGTGTACCGAACGAAGGGAAGCGCGATGGAACAGTTCACAGAGGACGAGAGGGCGGCCGGCACTGGCGCGGCCAGCGCCGCCCCCTCGGCTGGGCTGACCGACTACGCCATCGACGTCATCGCGATGGTGTGCCTGCACGCCCTCGCACCCTCGGAGGAGGAGGCGCTGCAGAAGGTCCTCGGCGTCCAGGGTGCGTCCATGGACGGCGTCATCCTTCCGGACGGCGTCACCGCCACCGAGCTCTCGGTCCGGCACGCCTCGGGCATCGCCTACGCCTACGACCGGGACGGAGCCGACGTCCCGGTCACCTACGCCCGCACCCGCCACGCGGACAGCCTGACGCGGCTCGCGGACGCGTGCGAGCAGGCAGCGGCGGCGTTCCGCGCCATCGCCGACAGCGAGTCGGGGACGTTCGATGGAGAGTACGACGCGGCGATGGATATGGCGGACAAGGGCGACCTGCTGGTCGAGGAGGTGCGCAAGCTGCTGGCCGACGTCGAGTCCGACATCCTGTAGGCCACCGAATCCGGCCTGACCAGCTCGGCCGCCTCCCGCGCGGGAGGCGGCCGACTGCTTTCCGGGCATCGCGAGCACTCACCCTTGAACGGGGTCGCGCAGCGGGCCAGCGCCTTGCCGGTGTCGCGGACGGTGATCGCGCGCGATCGTTGAGGCCAAGACCTCGACGAGGGGGGAGCGGGGCGGGGGACTGGGCGTGCCCATCCGGCATCAGGAGGCCGGGCCGAACGACGGGCGTTGCGGCACTGAATCGCTGCTTCCAACGGCAGGAGAACGGACCCTGCTCCGGCGGGACCGAGATGGCTTCAACGAGGGCGTCATCCTTGGCGAAGGCAGATAAGTCCTGTATTGTTTTTTATGTCGAAACGGGGTGGTAACCGGGACGACATCCACCACCTGCCTCTACCGATGGGAGAGCAATGCCTGCCGCCCAGCTTCAAACCCTCGTCGTCGGGACCGGCGACCGCATCGAGCGTGTTCTGCTGCCCGCACTCAGCACCGTGTCCGCGCCCGTCCGGGTGACCGCCATCTGTGACCTCGGGCCGTCCGATCAGCGCATCACCGCCCTGACGAACGACGGCCTTGTGAACCCCGAGACGCCCGTGTTCACCGACCTGGACCAAGCGCTCGACGCGGGTCCTTACGACATGGCGGTACTGACCCAGCCCAACGACCAGCACCACACGATCGCGCTCCGACTGGCCGAGTACGGAATCCCCGTGTGGCGCGAAGAGTGGTTCGCGTTCCACAGCGGCCAGGCTGCCGATGGACCGACGGCGAAGACCGAGGCCGAGGAGGCGATTCAAGAGCACGCCAACGCAGGGGCCGACCTGGTCATCGACGCCCTCGATCTCGGCGACCGGGACACTGACCTGATCAACCTTGTCGTGAACGCCGCGTGCCACGTGAGCGAGCAGCCCGAGGCCTCATTCGACGCCATGGTCCGCGCCAAGTACGACACCGACCCGAACGAGGTCCGGGATTGGTGGGACGGGTGGAGCTAGCAACGGACCCCGGATAGAGGGGCGAGCCCGCGAGAACCACCGAAAGCGCAGAGCGCCCACAGCCTCCTCAGAGGGAGGCTGTGGGCGCATTGCTATGCCTGGAGCCGGCGATTGTGCGCGAGGCTCAAAGACCGGAGGAGGAGGCGTCAGCGGCCGGGACGGGACCGCCCTCAGAGGCGGCCGCCGACTCGCCGGAGCCGTCTGCGACAGCCGCGCCAGCAGCCTCGCCGGCGGCTCCATCCCGTGCCGACGGGACGTTGTTCCGTACCGTACGAGTGGCACCGGCCCGAGACGAGCCCCTGGGCTTGCGCGCGGGCTTCCCAGAGATGTCGGGCGGCGTGCGCAGCTTCAGCTTCTGGAGCTCCTGCTTGGTCCAGCCCAGCCGGACAGCCTCGGCCCAGTCGTGCTGCCAGCCCTGACGCACCTCAGCGAGTTCGTCATCGAGCCGCTTCTCGGTCTCCTGCTTTTCGATCAGCCGGTCGATGACCGCCAAGCGCTCCGCCATCTTGCCTTCCAACATGGCTCGCGCTGCGTCCTGAACGTGGTTGGTCTGTCCGGTGCTCATGCAGCTGAATCGTAGTGATCTCCCGCCCCTGAGCGAAAGGCATCGACGTTGAAGTGCCGCCGCACCCGAACCCAGAAGTGGGGCCGGAACGGGGCCATAGCCCTCGCGCTCCCGCCTCCTGGAGGCACTAGTGGGGGCCGGCGAGACGCGCTCAGCTCCTCGATGCCAGGGCGGCGCGAGCCGCACACCCTAGCCACCGTCGGCTATCGGCGCGCGAACTCCGCCACCTCGTTCCTGCGACCCCGAGAACGGTGTGTCGGATGCCCGCGACGAACCCTCCGATGACCCGCCATTCGACAGCTTTGCGCGGACCCCGACACGAGAGAGACGCGAACACTCGCCAGGACCGTACTCGCATGCGCCGAAGCGACCAGCCGACAGGTTCACGCGGACACCGACAGCTGCATCTGGACGGGACACCGAACAACAACCAGCGGAGCACCATCCACAGCACTACGCAGGAGCAAGATAGGCGATCAGGTTACCTGATCGCGGATTCGGGCTAGCGCCCCGCCGATCACCCTCCCTAACGTGTCGGGTGATGTCCCCATGGATCATGGGGTCGCTCCGCTGGGGAGAGGGGGGAGGGCGATGACCGCGGCCGCGAAGCCGGGCGGCACCGGAAAGCCACGCAAGACCGCACGCCTCACCCGTGCCCCCGGCGGTCGCCAGAACGTGGTGAAGGTGCTACTGACCGACGAAGAGAAGGTGCGGATCGCCGCCCGCGCAAAGGTCGCCGGAGTGTCCGTGCAGCGGCTGATGATCGAAGCCGCGCTCGCCGGCGACGAGCAGACCGCGAGCGAACGGCGCGGCCTGGTCGACGAGTTCACCGGAGCCCGCCGTCTCGTCGCGGCGATCGGCCGCAATCTCAACCAGCTGACCCGGGCAGCCAACGCGACAGGGGAGCTTCCACCGGAGTTGTCAGCCACCATGCACGCGACTGCTCAGGCGCTAGCGCGGTTGAACGCTGCGACTGAACGACTGGACGGGACCGGGCAGTGATCCCCAAGGTGTCGGAGCAGCGCGGCAAGGACACGGTCGGGCTCATGCTCTACCTGTTCGGGCCCGGCCGCCATAACGAGCACACCGGGCAGCGCGTGATCGCGGCATCGGACACGCTCGGCTTCGAGGATGGCACCCGGCTCGACATCGCCGCCCAGCGAGACGAGGTCGTAGCGCTCGGCCGGGAAATGGACTCCCATCGCCGGGCCATGGGGATTGAGATGCGGGGCGGTCACGTATGGCATCTCTCGCTGTCGCTGTCTCCAGAGGAGTCAACCGACGAGCGGAAGCTGAGCGACGAGCAATGGGCGGAGGCCGTCCGCTACGTCGTCCGCGAGATGGGGTTCGACGACGACTCGGGACGTGCGCCGTGCCGATGGGCAGCGGTCCATCACGGCAAGTCCGTCGGCGGCAATGAGCATGTCCACCTGGCCGTGAATCTGGTCCGCGAAGACGGCACCTGCGCCAGCATCTTCCGAGACTTCGTGCGGATGAGCACCATCGCCGCCGACCTGGAGCGCAGGTTCGGACTGAAGGCGGTGCCGGGGCGAAAGGGCGGCGGGATGCCGGGACTCACCCGCGCGGAGATCGAGCAGTCGAAGCGCGCCCCCGGCAGCCCAGAGCCGGACCGCATCAGGCTGGCCCGCACGGTGCGAGCAGCGGCCACGTCAGCGTCCAACGAGGCCGACTTCGTTCGCAGACTCCGCAGCGTCGGCGTTATCCCTCGACCGCGCTACGAGAAGGGCGACCGACGCAAGGTCGTGGGGTACTCGGTCGCGCTGCGTCCCGACACCAGACGGCCCGCTGAACGGACGGCCCAGCGCCGCACCGAGACCGGAGGCCGGCAGCCGATGCTGTGGTTCGGCGGCGGAAGGCTGGCCCCCGATCTGTCGCTGACCCGCCTGCGCGAGCACTGGACCGACTGGGACACCGAGACCGAACGGCGGGCCGCATTGAACGAGTGGGACCGCACCGGAGTCCGTCGGTCCGGACGGTCTGCTTCGGCGGTCAGGCGGCGGCCGCGCGCGTACGGGCCGGAGGTGTGGCAGGAGGCGGCCCAGGCGGTCGGGAGGGTGCGGCAGCAACTCTCGGCGGTCCCCCCTGACGACATAGCGACGTGGGCGGGCGCGGCACGCGAGGCCGCGGGGATCCTGGCGGCATGGTCGGCGCAGTTGGAGCCGGATCGGCCAGGTCCTTTGTCGGCTGCGGCTGACGCTTTGGCGCGTTCGGCGCAGACGATCCGGTACCAGCCGCGGGCCCGTCGCGAGGGGCACATCAAGGATCTGCGGGGCGTGGCGATGGTCTGCTTCGCCGCCTCCGATGGAGGGCGTGGCGTGACCGGCCAGCTGGTGCTGCTGCGGCAGATGATCCAGATGGTTGAGGCGCTTCAAGAGGCACACCGTGCACGCGGGCAAGCGCAGCAGGCGATGGCTTTGGCTCAGGCCTCGCGCCGTGATCTCACCAACGTGCAGAGCAACCTGACGGCTCGGGTCGCCGTCTTTCCGGGCATCACTCGACCTGGCGCCGCGGCCCGACCGGCGCCGCCCACGCCAACCCCGCACACGCCGACCCCAGGAAAGCCCTCGCGGCGGCCACCGACACCGGGGCGCGGCGGAACGGACTTCGGCCGAGGGTAGGCCTCAGACTTCACTTCGCAGCGGACTTACCGGCGACACGAGGGAGCGCAGCACGTGAGTGAGCCCAGCTTCATCCAGGCGGCATCCGAGCCCGGCGACGGCGTGCTGGAAAACGTCGGGCAGAAGGTGCAGACGATCACTTCGCTTGTGGCCGAGCTGGCGACGGCCTGGTCGCAGAGATCAGCGGAGAAGGCACGCGCACTTCAAGCCGAGGCTGAGGCCGCCGAGCGCGCTGACCGCGACCGGATCAAGGCGCTGCGGGACGGCGACATGCCCATCATGCGGCAGGTCTGGGACGGGCGCTGGTGGGACCGTGTCTCCGCCGAGGACGCCGGCGCGGGCGGACTGGCCGAGATCGGCATGGCATGGGAAGTCGCGGGCGGCTGGGCTCGCAACGGTGATCCGATGGGACGGCGCACCCAGAAGCGGCTGCGGCAACTGATCAACGAGCGGTTCAATGTCGACCTCGCCGACGAGCCAGTGGACAGCACGCTAGTCGCCGAGATCCTCGCGTCCCCGGACGCCGAACGGTCGGTCTCCTTCGTCATCCGCGACACCGAGGCCGATGCCGTCGCGGACCAGGGAACGGTCACACTCGACGTCGACGACCGGAGGCCGCTGAGAGTGATCGCGGCAGACCGGCTCACCGAGTTCGGCGCCGCACGTGGTGAGGGCGGCGCGCGTTCCGGCCGCTACGTCATCGACGTCTACGACGGCAGCCGGCCCGGAGGCGAACGGCGGCAGACCGTCCGCGACGACCAGGCCGCTGAGACGCGCGCCGAGTATGACCATTGGGCACGCGAAGTCCTGACCGGATCCGTCGAGGCCCCCGTCGAGGCCGTCCGTGACGCACACCTGGTGGAGCGCAACCGACTGCGTCGCGAACTCCAGCGTCTCAAAGAGAGGGACCCGCGGCTGGAGGCGGCTAAGGAGACGCTCGCTGATGAGGTCGGGTTGCGGCAGGGAACGGATCCTCGCACCAGTGCGCCCGCCCGTGCCGAGGGCCGGCTCTCGGCCGAGGAGCACTCCGCGAGGATGGCCGAACTGGACGAGCAACTGTCGAAGCTCCAGGTGCGTATCGATCAGCTCAACGCCGACCTGTTGGGCGAGGATGTGGCGTTGGTGACCGAGGCCGAGATCCTGCGCCGCGACCTGGACCCCGAGTGGTGGGACACCGCGGCTCCCGAAGAGGTCGCCGGTGTGTGGTCACACGTGGACGGGTGGTCGGAGGGCGCGGCCAAACGGGGCATGCGCGCGGATCTGCAGACGCAGATCCTGGACCGCTACGGCGTTGACGTCGGCGTCGGCGCCTCGTTTGAGAAGGTGTCGGGAGACCTCCAGCGCGTCCAGGCTGAGCGCCGCGGTGAACGCCTGCTCCGGTTCCGCATCGAGGGTCCTGGATTGGGCACCCCCGTCGACGGCTCGATCGCGGTGCCGGCGGCCACGATCGTCTCCAGCGGCACCGCGAGCGTCCCCACCAGCGAGCCGCTGGCCGAGTTCGCCGCGCGTACGCTCAGCACGGAGGCCGGAGGCATGGATGCCGCCCGAGAGCGCCGACTGGTCATCACCGTCTCCGACCATTCCGGCGCCAGGCTCGGCCGGTTCGACGCGGCCGGTGCCGCCGATCACAGCAAGGGAGCCGACGAGCGGGAGGCGGAGCGCCGCCGCGAGCGTGCACGCCACTCCGACGCTCAAGCCCAACGCGACGACGAGGGCGCCGTTGCCCGAGAGGGAGCATCTGGCCCGCCGACGTCCGGTGAAATGCGCGAGGCAGCGGCCGACGAGCGGGTGAACGCCGACCGCGATCTGCTGGACGCCGATGCGCTGCAGCGCATCGCCGACAGCGACCCGGGGGCCGGGGAATCGGTGCAGGCGGCGACGACGTCGCGCAAGGGGTGGCCCCAGCATGAGCCGCCCGCAAGCGGCGGAATCCGCCGCAGCCGCGCTAAAAGGCAAGGGCTGGGTAAACGCGGCGAGCGCAGACCACGGTCGTGGCAGCGTATGCACAACGAGAAGGGCACCGGCCGCGGGGACTGACTTGGCCGGATGATCAACCGTCACGTGCCTGCGCGGCCGCCTTCCGGTCGAGTTTTCGTCCCAAAGGACTGGCCTTAACAGGCCCAGTAATGATCAGAATGGTTGTCGATCATCCGGGTGCATCCAATGCGGGAGGTTGGTGCGGGTGGCAACGCTGCGCGGCAGGGTACGCAAGGCCGTCCGGGGGGCGCTTCGTTCGGGGGAACGCCGGGCCGCCCATAGGACCACCGAAGCGCGCAGGGCGCAGGGCGCAGGTGACGCCGTCGCGCTGGCCTACGCCCGGCACCTGGACGCCGAACTCGCCCTGGCCACGCCGATCATGCGGCAGCCCTACCTCGATGACTGGTGGTCGCGCGCCAGTCCCGAAGAGATCGGCGCCGTCTGGGAGGCCACCGCGAGTTGGGCCGCCGTCGGGGAGGGCTTCGCCCAGGCCACCATGACGCACCTGCGGGAACAGCTCAGCCGCCGGTACGGCATCGACGTGCGAGACGTACAGCTGCAGGGCCGCGACGTGATCGCCCTCCTGGCCCGCGCCCGCGGCGCCAGCTCCCCGGCACCGGCCGCCGATGCCCGCACGGCCAGCTTCGTCATCCGCGACACCCTCACCGGGACGGTGGCCGCCCAGCGGCTCCAGGTCGTCCCGCCGCCGGGCATGAGCCGCGGTGAGTTCGCCGCCCGCCAACTCCTGGCCTTCGCCGACCGGCTGGACCAGCAAGCCGGGGAGCCCGCCGGCGGCCGCACCGGCCGGTTCGTGGTCGAGGCCTACGCAGGCGGGGACGTCACCGTCGAACCCGCCATGACCGTCAGCGGCGACCACGCCGTAGACGCCGTCCGCGGAGTGGAAGAGTTCCGGCAACAGGTTCTGAACGGGACCGTGCCAGCCGAGCCCGACGCGGTCTTGGACGCGCTGCTGGTGGAAGAGCAGCGGCTGTCCCAAGAACTCGCCGACCACATCACCGCTCTGGACTTCGCGACGGCCGAGGGCATCGTGATGCACGCCGACCGGGCCGCGGTCCTCGGCGAACGAATTGACGGCATCCGGCTGCGGATCCAGGCCGCCGAGGCGGACTTGCGCGGCGAGAACGGAACGCACGTCTTCCAGCAAGCATCCCTACGGGCCCGCTACGACGATGCCTGGTGGGCCGAGGCCACCCCAGCCGAGTCGGCCACCCTTTGGCGGTATGTCGCGGGCTGGAGCGAAGGCTCGGCCAAGCTGTGGATGACCGCGCATCTCCAAGACCAGATCCAGGCCCGTTTCGGCGTGGCCCTCGATCTGGACGCCGACCCTCGGGACGTGGCGGTGGCGCTCACCACCGCCGAAGGCGCCGCAGCCAGCTCCGAGCCAGTGCTCCAGCCCGCGGCGATGCCCAGCCCTGATGCCTTTCCCGCCCAGCCGAACGCCGCGCCTCCCATTTCACCGGCCGCATCTCCCAGCCAAGGACTCGACCAAGATGACGCATGGGGGGAGCCCGGGGACCTTTCGGGTACCCCGGCGCCGACGTCGAGGGAGGAGACACCCGACCCGGCGGAGACCGTCGGCGACACCACCGGCACCGAGAACCCTCGCGACACGTCCGCCCGCAGCGAGGCACCCACAGCCCCTGGCGACAGTGAGGACATCGGCACCGGCACATCCGTAATCGCAGCGCAGCCCGGCGGCGAACTCGATCAACCGAGCGCTGCTGCGCAACGTGATCCGGCCGAGGTGGCCCTGATCGAGCACGACTTCGCCGCGGGAATACCCGGCTGGGTCGCTACCAGGCCCGACCCCGGTCCGTTCGCCACCCAGCAAGATTTCTGGGATCAGGTTGAAGCCGTCCATCAGGCCTACATGGCCTGGGAGAGCACAAGTCCGCCCGCCGACGCCGGGGCGGCGATCGAGGATGCCGGCTGGCAGGCCCTCGCCGCCGCCAGCACCGGTGGACCAACCGCGGGACGGAGCGTCGCAGACAGGTTCGTGCGACTTGCCGGGATCAGCAACGAGATCGCCGCCGCCCTACCGGCCTCTGCCGGGACGCAGAAGCAGGCCCTGCGGCGACTCGCCGGACTCGCTCAGACGGTCGGTGAACGGCTAGAGACCACGATCGCTGCCCGAGGAGTCTTCGGCCCCTCACCAGAGGCCGAGATGCAGGCGCAGCAGCGACGTCGTGAACTCGCTGAGGACGCCCTCGCGCGAATGTCGGACGGCCAGTTCAGCGCAGAGCTGAGGAATACGACCTACACCGATCGGTCGGAGGCCGGCGAGGTCCTGCGCAGCACCTGGCTGACCGCGCTCGAAGAGGCAGCCGATCTGCCGCCCGCGCAGCGGAACGTCGATCCCGATGCCCGATTCCGGGTGGGGTCCCTGCACGGTGTGAACCTCTACGTCGGGTTCAACATCGAGGGCACCGGGGTCCTCGTTGGATTCGACGAACTGCCAACGGTCCCCCGTGCTCTGTTCACCGCCCCGCAACTTCGAGGTATGTCGGGTGAAGGGGTGACCGCTGAGCTGGAGGCAAGCCTCCGGCGGATCGATGCCGCCGCCTCTTCCGGCCTGACGGAACAGGTCGCCAACGAACGCGGAACCGCCCAAGAGGAGTACCCGGGCGAACAGACATTGCTTGAGGCGCCCGCGCCTGGGCCGGAGGTGGCTGCCGACGGCGCGCCGACGCCAGCGGAGGGCTCGTCGCCCGGTCCCCTCCCGCAGGACGGGGGCCCGCCCGTACCACCTGTAGGGAACCTGCAGCCTCCTGACCGGGGGCAGGATCACCCAGCGGTACCGAGTGCTTCAGCGGCGCCTGCGCCGCAGGCTCCGCAGGCGTCGGAGGAACCGCAGGCGGCCGATCTCGCGCCGAGCGAACTGCCGCCTCTGAACTCCACCAATCTGACCCTGGAACGCCTCACCGAGGCGCTACAGAGCTTGGACGCCGCGGACGTTGCCGCCACCTTGCCAGCGGTCTTCGCAGCGCTGAACGATCCGCCCCGAGAAGAGACGTGGTTCGCCGACGTCGACCGCGCCGTCGAAGCCTTCACCGCGTTCCAGACCGCCGCAGAGCAGCTCCTGCCGCAATTGCCGCCAGCCCAGGGGCGCGCTGGTGCGCGCTGGTGGCTGGTCACCCTGGAGGACGAACTGGGAGCGCTGGCACGCCGCAGCGGCTTCCCATATCTGGACCGGGAAGACCTCTACGACCGCCGCCGCTACGCCGCGATGAGCGACGAGGACCTGCGCGCGGAGCTCCGCCACGTCTCCGAAGACCACGACCGCTTCGACCTGCTGGCAGAGATGCTGGAGCGGCGAGGGTTCGATGAGTTCGGCGCCCCGGCTCCCGGCAGCGGTCACGGTCTCTCGGACGCCGTTCCGTTCGATCCCGCCATGGCTGGCGCGCTGGTGCGGGTGAATGGCCTGCATGGCGTTGTGACCGGGACGGTCGTCCAGCGCAGCGACAACCAGTGGCTGGTCGAGGGCGAGATCGAAGGCTCCGGTGGGCCGGCCCGTCCGGACCAAGTCTGGCTGGCGGATAACCGATACGGACCGGCGCAGGTCCAAGTCCTCCAAACCGCCGCCGAGCAGGAGCAGGCCGCGGCTGCAGCCGCCGACCGCACCGACGAGCGCAACCGAGATGAGCACGGCCAGGACGAGCACGGCCAAGGCGGAGCGGAGCCTCAACGGCCGCCGCTGGACGAGGCCGCCGCTGATGCGGCACTGCTCGCCGTGATCCTCTCCGCCGCCGAAGGACCCGGAAGCGCCTTCGACCGGCTCGGCGGTGACCTGCACGGCATCGACGAGTCCGAGATCCGTTGGAGGGACATCACCGCCGAGGAGGACTTGCGCGGCCCCTTTGTGGACGCCGTGACCGATCGCCGGGTAGGGCTCGCTGCTCCGGTGAACGACGAGAGCAACTTCGCGGTCGTGTTCAATGCCGTCTTTGAAGCGGCGATGGTCGACCGGCAGGACGATGAGGTTGCTCCTTTGTGCCGCCGGTACTTCGGTGAGGAGGCCTTCCGCCGGGGACTGAACCAGGCCGCCGGTCGGGCGGCGTGGAACCTGATCCGTGCGCACGCCAGCGCTGATGCGGCCGAACCCGCCCAACGCGCGGAGGCCGCGCAGCAGACCTCGCACGAGCGCCCCACCGAAGGGGAACAGGCGCCCTCGGACGCCGCCGAGGCCGCTCCCTCGGCGCTACTGCAAGAGCGTGACGGCTCCTCTCCGCCGGCCCCCGAAACGCCTCAGCAGGCAGACAGCGATCTGGGGCCCGACCCCTCTATCGCTCAGCCCGACTCCCTGGGAACCGCGCACCCCACGGAGCAGGATGCCGCCCCCGGAGATGCGCCGGAACCAGCGGACGGCGCCCTGTTCGACATCCCCGCCGGGCCGCCGCTTGCCGCGACTCCCGATGCCGTGGAGCCTGCCGAGCCGAAACGGCCGACGGTACGGATTCTGCCCGAGTTTGACGCCGACCTCGAAGCGCTGCAGGGCGAATGGCGCGCCCTCACCGACAGGCTGCCGTGGTGGTTCGGCATCGCCTACACGACCGCCGAACAGGTCGGCCAAAGCACGGACCTGGTCGCGCGGCATGCGGCGCTGCTCGCAGAGGTCCTCGCCGCGCACGACGCGGGTGACCGCAACGTCGGCGCCCTCCAGGCCGTTGCCGATCAGCTCGGTGCCGTCCCGGCCACGGAGGACTGGGCCCAACACGCGGCGGCGCTGGAAGGGCCCCTCAACCAGTTGGTCGAGGTGGTGCCGCCGGAACAGGACAGGTCCGGGTTCCAGCTGGAACGGCATGCCCGGTCTTTGCAGAGCATGCTCATCGCTCACCGTGATGCGCTGCTGGCACCGGCCCGGGGCCCCGCCGCGGATCTGACATCAACCGCGCAACCGCTCGACAACGTCTCGGACCTCTTGACCGCCCAGTACGCGCTGCACCATGCGTACTGGGATCTGCACGGGCTCGTGGGGGACTCGGACCTGCACGATGAGTTCCGCGCTGCCTACGACGATCTGGCTGAGACCGTCGATCTGGCCGCCACCGAGACCGACGGAGGGCCCGCCGGGTACATCAACCGCTACCGGCTCCTGGCCGACCAGGCAGCCCGCTTGGCCGACCTCACCGGATCCGAGCACGGCCAGGTCGCCGTCGCCGCCTACACCGTGTGGTCCCATGCCGTCAGGCATGAAGCCCAACTGCGCGCTGGTCTGCGCAGCGACGGCGCCCGGTTGCGGGAACTGCTGATCGAAGCCGACGACCCGGAAGCGGACAACGCGCTGGTCCCGCCGAGCCCGTCATCTGGTCCGGCAGCGGATCCGATCTGGATCGAGCACAACAGCCAGCGCACCGTCGTTCATGGCCGCATCACCGAGGGCGATGCTGTCCACGTTCTACTCAAAGACGGCGACTTCCTGCGCGTACCCTCGCGCGACCACTGGAAGGCCAACGAACGCTGGAGCCATGGCCGACGTGATGAACGCGTCCGCGCCCTGGCGCGCGGGCTCGCGCTGGCCGAGCGCCCCTTCCAACTCCACGAGCACGCCCCCAGCCAACCGGCTGACGCCGCACCCGAGCCCGCTCCTGCGTTCCGCCTGCCCGAGGGGGAGCCGTTCGGCAACTGGGCCGAGGCGCGGACGCACCTGCGACCGGTCGCCGACGCCATCAGCCGGCTGAACCGCAGCGCAGCCTGGCGGCGCATGATTTCCACCGCCGCGGACGCCCGGCCCGACGCCCAGGAACTCGCGGCGACCTTCCCCGTGGTGCGCACCGTCCGCAGCGCCGACGGTGACGAACTCCTGGACCGGCTCACCGCCCTGGCCCGGCACGCGCATCTCCTGCTGGAGAACCTGCACGCCGAGCGCCGCACCAACGCGCCCCTGCTGCTGCCGCAACTGGAGGACCTGGCCCGCGCCAGCGCCAACTTCACCGCCCGCACGCTGGCCACCGCCGCCACCGAGAACCGGTGGCCGATGGTCTTCAACGGCCGGGCACCCGAAATCGCCGTCTTCCCGGAACAAGCCGAACCCGGTGACGACCTCAGCGCCCCGGCGGCACCGGCGGCGCGTGCCGAGCACGACGCCGGTGTCGCCGACGCGGGCCAGGGCAGCCTGTTCGACTTGGACGGCCCCGCGGGCAGCGGCGCCGCACCCGCAGCAGACCCTGGTCCACCGGCGGCCGCCCCAGCCGGGAGCGCGTCCGAGCAAGAGCCCGGCGCGACGACCTTGGCTGAGACGCCCGGCGACGTTGCCGAGGCCGCGCCCCCGGCGCCTGCCACGGCCACCGGGAGCGTGCGCGGGCTGGACGGCTACCAGGCGACCGGCAGATACTCCCTGACCCTTCAGCGATACGATCCTGCCCCCCGAAACGGCGCCAGCCATTCACTCCACATCGTCAACCCGGCAGAGCCCGGCGGCTTCGACGGTCGGCTCGTCGAACTGTGGCAGGGCAGCCGAAAAGCGCTGATCACCAAGGCCGTCACCCACGGCTTCCTGCAACCCGCACCGGACGGTGCCGCACCCGACGGCGCCGGCGAGGACACCGCTGTCGTCGTGGACTCCCGCACCGGGCTTGAACGGGTCCCGGTGCCCGACGGCTTGACCGACGTAGGCGTGACCGAGGCAAGCGTCTCCGAGGCCGCGCCGACACCACGCTTCACCGATATCGAGCAGGCCCGCCAGCACCTTCGCGGCGGTGGAGACCCCCGCAGCCTCGAAGGGCGGGCACTTGTCGGCTCCGACCGCGACGCTCAGCAAGCGGCGCGTGATCTGGCCGAACGCACCGACCTAGAACTGAGCGAGGACGGATCGTTCCTGGTCGGACCAGCCGAACAACGCGACGGCGCTCCCTGGGCGGTCTGGCATGCCGCTACCGGTACCACGCTGGGGATCGGCCTGGACGATCGGCAGCACGCCCTGAACTGGGCATCGCGGATCGGCGCGCTGGCCGGGCCCGACGGTGCCCCGTTCGACTGGGACGCGCCTGGCTTGGCCGACCGCTTCGGCACGGTTAGACGCGAGCTCCGGCGTATGGACGCCGACCGTCGAGCCCTCCAGAGCAGCCAGGATGAACCGCTGCCGGAGGTCGGTGAACTCGCCGACCAGGGCATCGAAGCCACGCTGGTGCTGCTGCACCACTTCGGCGACACCACCGCCGGTTTCCTGGTCCGCGAATGCTTTGACCTGATCGAGAACGAGTTCCCCGACGCTCGTGACCCCGACGGGCTGTCCCATGCCGCGTCCGCCATCCACCATCTGGCCTCTGGCGGTCCCATCCGCGTCGACGGCCACCAGCTCTCCGGTGGCGATGTGGCGGCGCGGCTCCGCACCGAGAGGGATCCCGCCCTCAGACGACGGCTGGCCCGAGCCCTCGCGCGCCGCATTCCCGCGCAGCCGCCGATACGTGATCATCGCCGGGCCTCGTTCGAACGAGCCAGAACCACCCTCCGCGACGGCTTCGACTACGGGCAGGCCGCAGCCGATCTTGCCGATGTGTGGACGAGGGCGGACGCCGCATTGCGGCAGCTTCACCACGAAGTGGGGGAGGATCGGGCCGAAGAGCAGGCCTGGCTTCAAGAACTGCGCGAGAGCTACGGCCAGCAGGTCGCCGCCCTCGGCGCCCTACTGGAACGCTACGCCGCCGCCCACACCCAGGCCGAGCAGGAGACCGGCCTGCCTCCGGGCGAGACCACAGGAGTAGGCGCCGCTGCGGAAGCGAGCCCGCCGCCTGATCTGGGAGCGGCAGACGCCCATCACCAGCCTGCGCTCGACGCGCCGGCCGAGCCTGACCGTGAGCCTGCCGCCCCTGCGGCGGCGCACGAGGATCCAGCCGCCCCGGGGCGGAACGGGCGGGAAGCCAGCTCGGTCGGTGAAGAGAATCCCCCGCCCGCCTCGGACGCCACCATGGACGACGGTGCCGTCAACGGCCAGGACCCGGCGCCGGAGGCCCCGGGCGGTGGCGAGCACGGCGGTGGAATGCAGCAGCCGGGCCTCGTGGCCGGGCAAGATGACCAGCAGCAGGACGAGCAAGGACTGGGGCGAGCCGGTGAACAAGTACGGGATCAAGGCGAGACGGCACTGGGAGACGTTCCTGCCGAGTCAGCTGGAGCAGCTGAGCGATCCGGAGGAGTTCTTCCAGAACCTGGGGGAGACGGCCGAGATGGAGGTCGACGCCCTGGCGGACGCTCTGGCGGGGGAGGACCCTCCGGGGGAGACCTACAGCCAGAAGACGGCCCGGCTGGCGACAGCGCGGCAACTGGCCGAGAACCAGATCGCGCGGGACCTGCTGCTGGTGGATCCGGAGGACGAGGAGAAGATCGCCCAGCTGATGGGCTGAGCACCGACCGCTCCGACGGTACGGGCGGGCGTTCTGACAGCGCACCGGCTGGCACCGCCCCATCCTCTGGGGCCGGCCCCGAAGCCGAAGCTGAGCCCGATGCAGAGCCCAACGCCGACCGTGACGTCGACCGTGACGAAGGGGCGAGTCCCGCTGAGCCCGCAGGGCCGTCGGCGCCCCGGTTCGTGCCGGCCGGCCAGGACGACCTGGCGCCCTCGGGCCCGGTGGCGCGGATCCGCGCCAACCTTGCCGCCGTCGAACTGGTGCGCGTGCTGCAGAAGGAGCGGCGGCCAGCGACCGTCGAGGAACAGCAGGTTCTGGCGCGCTGGTCGGGGTGGGGCGCGGTTCCGGCCGTGTTCGACACCCGTGAGGTGGTCGATGGCAAGCCGGGTCCGGGCGTCAAGTACGCCTGGGCGCGAGAGCGGCTGCATGAGCTGCTGAGCGAGGACGAGTACGCCAGCGCTCGTCGCAACACCATCAATGCGCACTTCACCGATGCCGGGATGGTGCAGGCGATCTGGGCCGGGCTGGAGCAGCTCGGATTCTCCGGCGGGCTGGTGCTGGAGCCCGGATGCGGGAGCGGCAACTTCATCGGCCTGGCCCCCGCCGACACCACCATGGTCGGCGTGGAATGGGACCCCACCACCGCCGCGATCGCCGCGGCGCTGTACCCCGACGCCACCGTCCGCTCGGAGAGCTTCGCCACCACCCGGCTGCCCGAGGCCTCGTTCAACGCAGTGGTCGGCAACGTCCCCTTCGGCAAGCCCCGGCTGCGCGACACCCGGTACAACCCGGGACGCCGCATGCCGATCCACACGCACTTCGTCTCCAAGAGCGTGCGCCTGGTCGCCCCCGGCGGCCTGGTCGCTCTGATCACCTCGCGATACACCCTGGACGGCACCGATGGCCCGGCTCTGGAAGCGCGGCAGAAGATGGGAGCACTGGCCGATCTCGTCGGGGCCGTGCGGTTGCCCACCAGCGCCCACCAGCGGGCCGCCGGCACCGATGTGGTGACCGACCTGCTGGTGCTGCGGCGCCGTGAACCCGGCCGCGCCCCCAGCCAGGTGGCCTGGATGCAGGCGCCCGTCCAGCAGATCGAAGGCGACGACATCGCCATCAACGAGTACTTCGTCAACCACCCCGACATGGTTCTGGGGGAGTTGGGCGTCACCGGGCGCCGCCAAGGCGACCTGACCGTGCGTGGCGACCGTGACGCCGCCCCTGCATTGACGCAGGCGCTGCAGCAGATCATCGAGCATGCCCGTGACCATGATCTGCTCGCGGCTCCCACCACGGCGGTGGACCGCGACCAGGTGCTGGCGCCAGATCCGATCTCGCTGGACCAGCTGGAAGGATCGGGCGGGCGCCTGGCCTGGACCGAGGGATTCATCTCCCCGAGCGCCGACGGATTCACCCAGATGGTCGACGGGATCGCCGAACCCTACGAGCCGCGGATGTCGGCGGCCGAGGCCGAGGAACTGCGGGCCTTGTGCGGTCTGCGCGACACCACCCTGGAGTTGCTGGCCGCCGAGGAGCGCAACAACCAGCCGGAGATGGACCGGCTCCGCGCCCAGCTCAACGACCGCTACGACGCCTACGCCGCCCAGTACGGGCCCATCAACCGGGTCCACGTGACGCCGCGGCTCCTCAAGACCCCAGAAGGGGAGGCACTGCGGGCCGAACTGCTCGCCGCCGGGCACGCCCGCCTCGCCGGCGGCACCATCACGCTGACCGGGGATGCGGAGCAGACCCGCGCGCTCCGGGACCGCCTGACCGCCCGCGGGTTGGCCACCGTCGGCGACGACGGTCAGTTGAAGATGCGGCAGACCAAGGCCGCGCGCGCCGAACGCGACCGGCTGGTGGCCACCGGTCTCGCCCACGTCGAGGGCGGCAAGCTCGAGTTGACCGCCCAGGGCCGCGCGATCGCGATGGAGGCCGGGCCCGAGGCGGTCTCGCTGACCCGCCGACGGCCGCCCCAAGGCGGGTTCCGCACCGACCCGTTCGCGGTCCGCGTCCAAGGCCTGGAGCGCTACTCGATCCAGACCCAGAAGGCCGCCAAGACCGACATCTTCCGGGAACCGGTCATGCCGGCCCGGGTACCGCTCGACATCGCCGACAGCCCTGCCGACGCGCTGGCGATCTGCATGGACCAGCACGCCCAGGTGCGCCTGGACGTCATCGCCGACCTGCTGAGCCTGGACGATGAGCAGCAGGCCCGCGCGGAGCTGGGCGACCTGGTGTTCCACGACCCGGCCCTGGACCGGCTCGTCCCGGCGGCCGAGTACTTGTCGGGCGACGTCCGCCTCAAACTCAAGCAGGCCACCGAGGCGGCGGCCGACGACCCGGCCCTGCGGACCAACGTCGAGGCGCTCACCGCCGTCATCCCCGAGGACCTGGGGCCGGCTGAGATCGAAGTGCGGCTCGGCTCGGTCATCGTCGACCCCGAGCACGTCCAGCAGTTCCTTCGCGAGACCCTGGACAACCCCCGCATCAAGGTGTCCCTGTCGCCCTCCGGCGAATGGAAAGTCACCGGCAAGGCTACCGGCGTGCTGGCCAACTCCATCTGGGGCACCGAAGACGCCAACGCCACCTACCTGGCCAGCCGCCTGCTCAACCAGAAGGCCATCAAGATCCTCCGGGAGGTCGGCGAAGGCAAGAAGGTCGTCGACGCCGAGGCCACCGAGGCGGCCCAGGAGAAGGCACTAGAGCTCAACGAGCGGTTCGGCGAGTGGATCTGGGAAGACCTGGACCGCGGCGCGCTGATCGCCCGCCGCTACAACGACCGCTTCAACGCGATCGTCCTGCGCAGCTACGACGATGCGCAGCTGTCGCTGCCCGGCTTCAACCGCAACATCTCGCTGAAATGGTGGCAGAAGGCCGCGGTCGCCCGCATGATCAACGAACCGTCAGTATTGCTGGCTCACGAGATGGGCGCAGGCAAAACCCTGGAACAGATCATCGGGATGATGGAACTGCGCCGCCTCGGGCTGATCAACAAGCCGGTGATGTGCGTGAAGAACCACATTCTGGACCAAGTCCGAGACGAGTTCATGTGGGCCTACCCCTCCGCCCGGGTCCTGTGCGCCGACAGCAGCGAACTCACCGGCGAGGGAAAACGCCGGTTCCTCGCCCGGTGCATGCAGGAGAACCCCGACGCGGTCATCTTGACGCGCACCGCGTTCGAGAGCATCAACCTCAGCCCCGACGGAGTCCGCGACTACCTGGCTTTCGCCGAAGACTTCTTCAGCGCCCACCAAGATGAATCAGAAAGCGTCAAGGACGAAGAGAGCGTCCTGCTGAACTTCAAAGAGAAGATCGAAGCCTTCATCGAAGGAGACAAGGAGAAAGAAGACGACGAGGACGAAGACGAGGGTGACGGCAAGAAGAAAAAAAAGCGCAAGGGGATCGACAAGGACCCGGCACTCACCTGGGAGCATGCAGGGTTCGACTATGTGGTGATCGACGAGTCACAGGACTACAACAACCTGTGGACCCCATCCAATGTCGAAGGCATGGAGATCGACTTCGTTCGCCGGTGCGTCGACCTGGAAATGAAGCTGCACTCCACCCGCAAACGGTTCGGTGAACGCGTTACCACGTTCGCGACCGGCACCCCGATCACTAACCGCATCGTGCAGTACCACGTGCTGATGCGCTACCTGCGGCCCGACCGACTCAAAGATGCCGGGTTCTATTCCGCGGACTCCTGGCTGGCGACCTTCGCCGTGCAGAAGACCCGGCTGGAACTCAAGGGCGACAACAGTTGGGGGCCGGTCAGCCGCACCAGCGACCTCATCAACGTCGCCGACCTGCTGCTGGACATCCACCACTTCGGCGACTTCAAAACCGCCGACGACATCGACCTGCCGCGACCCGCGATCGTCGGCGGAAAACCAGAAGTTCGCGTGATCCCCGCCACCGGCGAACTCACCGACTACCAGAAAGTCCTAGCCGACCGGTACGCGGCAGCACGGAGAAACCGCGGCCGCAAGGGCGAGGACACCTGCGTCGCCGTCATCGGGGACGGATTCCGCGCCGGTCAAGACCTGCGGCTTCTTGACCCCAACCACGGCCCGCTCCCCGACATCCCTGACGACCCGCAAAAGGTCGACGCGCTCGCCGCCGACATCCTGGACGAATGGAAAAAGCACCGCGACGACGTTTACCTGGACGCCGACGGAAACCCCGACCCGGTACGCGGCAGCCTCCTGGTCGTGTTCTGCAACGAAGGCGTGCCCAGCGAGAGGTGGAACCTCTACGACGAGTTGCGCGACCTGCTCGTTAAGGGCGGGATGCCCCGGAAAAAGATCCGGTTCATCCACGAGACGGGCAGCGATTCCCGAAAGAAGCGGGAACTCACCGCCGACTGCAACGACGGCCATGTCTCCGTCCTCATCGGCTCGACCGAGAAGATGGGCGTGGGGACGAACTTCCAACGCCGCGTAGTCGGCATCTACAAGATGCACCCGCACTGGCGGCCCGACTACGACGATCAGGAAGACGCCCGCGGCCGACGCCCCGGCAACCAGAACAGCGAGATCTTCATTCGCAAGTTCATCACTGAAGGCTCCTACGACGTCATCCGCGCCCAACGGTGCGAGATGAAGGCCGCGTTCCTGGCCCACCTCAAGCACCGCGACCCCAACGTCCGCACGATCGAGGTCCCCGACGAGGACACCCTCGGCTACGCCGAAGTGGCCGCCCTGGGCGCCGGTGACATGCGGCTGATCGAGAAGGCCAAACTCGACCAGGAACTCAAGTCGCTGGTGCGCGGCCAGCGCGCCCACGCCCGCAAACAGAACGGCCTGAAGATGTCCATCCGGCAGGCCGAGCACGGCATCGCCAGCTCCCAGCAGGCCATCGTCGACATCGACCGCGCCATCGCGCAGCGGCAGCCCACCGCCGGGGACGCCTTCACCATGACCATCGCCGGGATCCGGCACACCAAACGCAACGACGCAGGCGCCCACCTGCGCAGCGTGCTGTCCAAAGCCATCGACGCCACCCAGCGCGGCGTGCCGCGCACGATCGAGATCGGCACGCTGGGCGGCTTCCCCATCGAGGCCAACCTGGACCGCGAACGGCGGCCCACCACCATCCTGCTGACTCTCAAGGGCGTGTACGGCGGCGAGATCGGGCTCAACCACAAGACGGTCCCCGGCGGCCACGGACTGATCACCAGGCTGGAGAACCGGCTGGCCAACCTCGAAACCGACCGGCAATGGCACGTGGACCGCATTCCCGCATGCCACCTGGAGATCGAGCGAGCGCAGCCCCTGCTCGGGGAACCGTACCCTCATCAAGATCGGATCAACGAGGTCCGTACCCGCCTCAACGAGCTCAAGCGCGAACTCACCACCGACAACACCAAGACCGACCCCGAGGCCGACGCCGAATCCACCGACCCGTCGCCCGACCCGTCGTCCAACAGGCCAGGCGAACCGGGCCCTGAGCCCGTAGGTACTGATCAGCAGAGCGCCACGGCGGCGACAACCGTCGGTGGCCACCCGGCTGAGTCTGCACCCCAGCCGCCCGCATCAAGTCCCGCCCCGGCTGCATCCGGCGATCAGGCAACCTCGGACACGCCAGCCGAATCCCCGGCCTTCGCGGCCGTGAGGGTCGCCAGCGCGGCGCAACCGCGCCGTCTGCCCGATCAACTCAAGACAGCCGCCAAGAAGGGCCAGCCCGGCACCGGACCGGACGCCGCGCCCAGCAGGCATGCCCCGGCCGTCCCGGAGCCGGAGAACCAGCGATGATCGTTCGAGTGGAACGGACCCGGCGGGCCGTGGTGGAGCCAGCGCGCGTCACGCCCTCAAGGAAGGTGAAGACACGATGACCGTCGACCCCTCCAGCGACGCCTCCGAGCCGACCGGGTACTGGAGCAGCCGCATCCACATCGAGCAGACCGCCACCGGTGTCCGCGTCAGCGGAACCAGGTACAAAGGCGACCCGCCCGAGATCAAGGCAGCCCTCACGACGCGGGGCCGCAAGTTCCGCTGGGACAGGCCCGAGCAGGTGTGGGTGTACGACCGGAACCCCACCCGTTTCCAGGAAGCCGCCGACGCCATCCGCCAGGTCCTGGCCGACCTTGATGAGCGCGCGGCGGCCCAGGGCCTCACGGTCGCGCCAAGCAAACCGCGCTTCCCACCAACCGCGCAGCAGGCCGCCATCATCGACGCCGTCCGCGCCGGACAGGACGTGGCGGTACTCGCGCTGGCCGGAACCGGGAAGACGACCACGATGCGGCTCGTCGCCGAGGAGTTCCCCGACAAGCGGATCACCTACATCGCCTTCAACCGGTCCATCGCCGACGAGGCGGGCGACGTCATGCCCCGCAACGTCACCGCGATGACATCACACGCCATGGCCAGGCGAGCGCTCAGCGGCGGGCCGCTGGCCAGGAAGATCGGCAAGATCGGCCAGGGTGCACGCTGGCCTGAGGACATCGCGCCCATCCTGGGCATCACCCGCCCGGTCAAGATCGGCCATGACTCCTACGAACCCGAGGACCTGGCGCGGCTGGCCATGGCCACGGTGGAGAGCTACCGGATCAGCGCCGCCGACGAGATCGACCACGACAGCCTGCCGCAAGCAGTCCAGCAGAACCGTGACCTGGCCCAGGTCGTCCTTCAGCACGCGCGAGCCGCGTGGGAGGACATCTGCTCACCCAACGGCCGGCTCATCTTCGAGCACGACGACTACCGCAAGATCTGGATCGAGGGCATCGGGCAAAACGCGCGCCCGGTCCTGCCCACCGACCTGATCATTTTCGACGAGGCCCAGGACATCAACCCCGTCCTGGCCAAGTTCGTGCAGAGCCAGCCCACCCAGACCATCGTGGTCGGAGACTCCTACCAGTCCATCTACGGGTTCACCGGCGCGGTCGACGCGCTGCCCACCTGGCCCGCCGATACAGTGCTGCCGCTCACCCAGTCCTGGCGGTTCGGACCCGCCGTCGCCGCCGTCGGCAATGATTTCCTGCAACTGCTCAACGCCGACCTGGAACTGCAGGGCAACCCGGCGCTCGACACCCGCCTCGGGCCGGTGGACGACCCCGACGCCGTGCTGACCCGCACCAACGCCAGCGCGGTCGCCGCAGTGATCGAGGGAATGAACCAGGGCAAACGCGTTGCCCTGGTCGGCGGCGGCCGCGAGATCGAAGAGATCGCCGAGGCCGCCAAAGACCTGCAGAACGGCAAGACCACCAGACACCCCGAACTCTCACGCTTCGCCGACTGGAACGCGGTCGTCTACGCCGCCGAGAACGACCCGGATGCCGAATCCCTGCAGACGCTAGTGCGGCTCATCGAGCGTTACACCCCCGACGGGCTGATCCGGATGGTCTCCGACCTGGTCCCCGAGACCAGCACCGACCCCGATCGCGCACCCGAACTCGTGGTGTCCACCGCGCACAAGGCCAAGGGGCGCGAGTGGGACAAGGTTCGGATCGGCCCCGACTTCACTCCGCCCACCCTCGATGACGAGGGCGAGATGGTTTTGCCTCCCGCCGAGCAGATCCGGCTGGCCTACGTCGCCGTCACCCGCGGCCAGCAGCAGGTGGAGCTCGGCTCGCTCGCATGGATCCAGGACCCGGTCGCAGCCGCAGCCGAACACGCCGGCGCCCGTCCTGCCGTGGCCCAGGCCGCGGAAACCTCGCAGACCGGCGACATCCTGCTCGCCGAGCGGCCCGCCGCGCCGCCGCCCGAGCAGTCACCTGCCGAGCAGTCACCTGCCGAGCAGCCGCAAGTCGAGCAGCCGCAAGTCGAGCAGCCGCAAGTCGAGCAGCCGCAAGTCGAGCAGGATCGTCCCGAGCCGGTCCCCGCACCAGCAGCCGCTGCTTCATCAACGCCCACCGCGGCGCCCGCGTCCCACGAGCCGGTCCCCGCCCCCGCGGAGCCGGATCTTCCCCCCGAACCCGATCTGCCACCCGATCCGCTGCTCGACGTCCCGGCCGCGGAAGACGTTCCGCCGCGACCGGCGGAAACCGAGCCGCCCCTCGCCGCTTCCAACGGCCGCGCCGCAACCCCGGCCACCGGGGCCGCCGAGGCCAGCGAGTCGGCGTACAGCGCCCCGTCCGGCGACGCCGGCGTCGAGTCCAGCCCCGAACCCGAAGAGCCCGAGCCCGAAGGCAACCACGACCGGGTCCCTTCCGCGCTCACCCCGCAAGTGCCTGCGCACGAGGAACTGGCCCCCTCTGCCGTGGAGCAGGGAACCCCCGATCTCCAGCCGGCTTCACCGGATTTCATGGTGTTGCCCGACACCAGCGAACTCACCTCCGCCGAGATCACCGAAGGACTGCACCGCATCGGGGCCCGCAACGTCGGCCTGGCCGCCGCCGGTGCGTTCTCGATGATCGAAACCGCGACGGGGCGGCCGTCACCAGAGGACATCGGCCGGGCGGCCCTGGTGTTCCAGGAACTGCAACAAGCGGTAGACCGCACCTACCCCAGGCTGCTGTCGAGCAGCTCTCGCGCCTGGATGCTCGATGCGCACCGCGAACTGCTGTGGCGTGCCTCCGACCCGGACGTCGGCTACCCCTACTTCGACCGGGAGACCCTGGCAGACATCGGCTCCAGCGCTACCGCTGAGCGCTCCCCGGAGACCGAGCCTTCGCCACCTGCACACGACACCGGCGTCGAGACGGTCGAAGACGCGCCGTCCACCGACGAGTTGCAGCGCGGCTATGAGGACGTGCTCGCGGTCTTCGCCGAACACGCCGACCGCGACCTGTCCAGCGACGATCCGGTTCCGAGTGGCCCGTACTCCTCACCACACGCCGAACGTCTCACGCGGGCCTTCGAGCAGCTCAAGCGGGCGCTGGCGGACGAGAACCCGAACAACCCGCTCATCGCCGCGATCAACGCCGCGGCGGCGCAGGAGAACGGCTCCGGACCCGCACGGAATGCGCCCCTGAGCATGCCGCCCGGCCTGGAGCCCTTGCGGGCGCCACTGAGCGATGCCCAAGCCCACTCCAGTTGGTACTACGGCACCCCGCAATGGCAGCAGGTGAGGGCGGTCACCACCGCCCTGCGCGATCTCACTGACGCGATCACCGCGGCGCCTGGCAGCTACCTGGAGGGAGTCGCGCGGGACGTCCGGACCCGCGGTTTCCTGCGGATGGTGACCGCGCGGGTCTCCCGGGTGATCTCCCAGGCATGCCGCGGCATCGCCGCGGTGATAGAGAAAGCGGGATACAGGGACACCCCGGCGTGGCTGGCCGCGCAAACCCTCCACACCCGCTCCGCCGACTTCGCCGACCAGCTCATGGGGCATCTGCCGCCCGGATGGACCCTGGAAACCCTCGATGGGCTGCGCCAGGACTGGGCGTCCCTGCGCGGACGGATCCGCCCGACCGGTCCCGCCCAGGACGCCACGCAGGCCGCCCCGGTCAGCCGCACCGCCATTGCCGAGCTGCGCACAGCGCTCGCCGCCGGCGGCCGCGCCGCCGGCGAACGGGTGACCGAAGGCCGCGCGTGGCAACGGCTCTCCGGCATCTGGAACAGCGCCCTTCCCGTTATGGCCCAGATCCACCGAGAAGTGCTGCGCTTCGAAGAGGACGCCGCCGACCTCGGACTCCTGAAGACCGCATGGTCACGCACCTGCGAACTGGCCTCGGCCACCGCCCGGCACGGCATGAACCGCCTGGAGACGGCCTCTCCCGATGACGTAGGCGCGGGATGGCACGCCATGCGTCTTCTCCACCACGTCGCCGAGCAGAACCTTGCGCACCTGCGCGGCGACCTGCCCCCCGGGCAGCGGGCCCCGCTGGGAACCTACGACCCTCAGACCACCAGCATCGTGACCGCCCCCGCGCCCGTCCCCGCCGCGGCCCACGGGACGGCAACCGACCAGGACGTTCCGGCGACCGCTCCGCCACCACGACCGGCGGCCGAACGCTCGCGGCCCCCGACCCCGCCGGAACCGCGCGAGACCGGCGAGCAGCTCCCAGCCGCACCGGAGCGAACTGTCCCCGTGCAGCCAGAACCCGAGGCCGCACCTCCGCTCCCGGAGCTCCCGGCCGTCGCTGCAGCGGCAGAGCCTCCCGGGCCGGAGAACGACGCCCGCCCCGTCGACCGCAACTGGGCGCGGACCGAGTTCCTGGTCGGTCGACCGCCGCGCAACGAGCACGTCGCGCAGATGTACCCGCAGTGGGAGCGGGAACTGGTGCGCCCCACCGACCCCAAGGTGCTTGGGCCGATCATCGCCAAACTGGAGGCATACGACGCCTACACCGGGCCGCTGACCTGGACCCAATGGGTCGGCCAACAGCAAGGCAACGGCGCCGAAGGACCGACGACGCCCGAGCGAGAGCCCCAGGCCAATCCGTCCACCAGCCGGCCGAGCAGCGCAGCGGCCATCGCCGCGGCTGCCTTCCCGAAACGCGTCGCCCAGCAGCTCAACAGCAAGGGACCCCAAGCGCCCGCGGCCTCACTGCGGAGTGCTCCCGCCCCCCGCAGAGCGCCGGGCGACCGGGCACCCCAAGGGCGGGGAGAGTGATGGACACGCCACCGGACAACAACCCGCCCGGCCCTGACCGTGACGAGCTCCTCCGCATCGTCGCCGACCAGCAGGCCACCATCAACGACCTGGTCTCCGCACTGGCGGCCATGCAGAACGCCGTCGGCGGCCTGACCCAGCGGATCGAGACACTCGAACGCCGACACGACCCCTCACCCGGCTCCCCCTCGCCGAGCCCCTCCACCCAGGTGAGGAACGACCCGGGGGAGACCTGATGACGGACGTCCCCGTCGAACCGGGATGGCGGCGCGTCGGCGACACCGATGGACCGCCGGGCGATCTGCGCCGCCAAGCCGACACCGCCCGGCACCGCGCCGCCGCCCTGCGCGCCGGCGCCGAGACCTTCCAAGCCACCCTCACCGACCCCGAGCAGCAGGCCGACCCGAACCTGGTCAAACAACTCCTGGAGATGCACGCCGAGGCCGAGGACTTCTTCCAAGCCCAGTTGCCGCGCGGGGGAGCCCAGCGGTACCTGGCCGAACGCGGCATCGACCCCGCGACCCAACAGCGCTGGAGCATCGGCTATGCCCCCGGCGGCTGGCGCACCCTCACTGACCATCTGCGCAGCCGCGGCTACCCCGACGAGGCGATCGTGGCGGGCGGACTGGCCAAAGCCCGCCGCGACGGCACCGACATCTTCGACCTGTTCCGCGACCGCGCGATCTTCCCGATCCGCGACGAGAACGGCCGCACCCGCGGTTTCATCGGCCGGGCCGCGCCCCGATCCAAAGAGGCCCAGACCGACAAGTACCTCAACACCCCCGACGGGCCGATCTTCCACAAGGACCAACTGCTGTTCGGGCTCGCCGAAGCGCGCGCCGCGCTCGCCGCCGGGGCCCGGCCCGTCATCGTCGAAGGCCCGCTGGACGCCATCGCGGTAAGCAGGGCCGCCCCATTGCGCTACGCGGGAATGGCGCTGTGCGGAACCCGGCTCTCCACCCATCACGTCGCCGCGCTCGCCCGGACAGCACCTCCAGGCGCGGGGGTGCTCACGGCTTTGGACAGCGACAACGCCGGACGCGCGGGAATGATCGCCGCCTACCCGCTCCTAGCCGCGCTGACTCGCACGAGCGGTCAAGGAACCATCGACGCCGCCAGCCTGCCCGCCGGCGTCGACCCCGCCGAGATCCTCCGGACCCAGAGCCCCGCCGCCCTCGCCGACGTCCTCGATCAGACCCGCCCCCTCGCCGACCTGGTAATCAACGATGTCCTCGAACGATGGGACAACGGATTCACCGAAGGCAAACTCGCCGGCCTGCGGGCGAGCGCAGAGGCACTGATCGACATGCCCCGCCACGAGGTCCTCCGGCAAACCTCACGGCTGGCCGAACGGCTGGAAATGCCCTACCAACTCGTCGCCGAAACCATCGTCGACACCATCACCAACGCCGACAACGCCCCAAAACGGGTCGCCCGCCTTGCTCGTGATCTGGACGGCGGGCCAGGCCCAAACCCCACCAGCCCGCAGACCCATCCCGCCGTCACCGCCATACGCACGGCCTTCCCAAAGCCGATCACAGCCACCACCACCCAGCAGCGCGGCAGCAGCCACACAGCACCCGCGCCACCCACCCGCAGGGCGCCTCGCGGCCCCGCGCCCGAACGCTGAACCCGCACCAGGAGCGCTACAGGTGTTACCTGGGTGGCTTTCCGCTGTCACCCATTACGGCTTGTAGGTCCTGTGGCCCGTGCCGTACTACAACGCGAGTCCGTAGACGTGGCCGATGCTGTCGTCTTTGCCAGCGGCCGACGGGGCAATTCCCCAACGAGCTGCCCAAGCAGTGCGCAGCTGAACGGTGCAGCTAGCGTTCAACACCCCGGTCTGCTGGGCGCGCCACGCCCGGTGGTGGGGCTCCGAGTTCCTGCTGACTTGAGTTCCGGCGGCTGGTGGGGCGGCCCGGGAAAGCATGGGCTGCAGTAAGCGCCGCCTTGGCTGCTTCGATCATCTGAGGATCGGGCTTGGAAAGAGGGACAACAGTTGACATCGATATTTCCACACCCTCATAAGAGTGCGGAGTTGGTTCGATGTTAAAAAGTTCGTTGTATTGACGTGCCAACTCGGCGCCGCGCTCTGGGTCTTCCCAGGCCCACTCAGAAAAACGAACGTTAAGCTCGTTCGCCTTCTGTTGCGCGGCAGCGGTGGCCGGGCCGTCGAGGCCGAACCGATCGTCCCCTACTCTGATGGGGCGTTGCTGGAGAAGAAGCTGCGCGATGTCTTCGGCGCACATCTGCGGGGTCCCCCAGGTGGCGGTAGCCATGTTCCCGCCACGGCGGCCTCCATGGACCGACCATCCCGTATCGACGGAATGCGTAACAGCGATTGAATCGTCCTGGAGCGTCTCCCGCAGGAACTGCTCGACGTGCGATCGCCCTATCCAGATCACGCCCAAGCGGGCATCGATGCTTTCCGAATAAGGTTCCCGAGATTCGGAGTCTGCCATTTAGGCCGCTCCTCTGCTAGAGGTGATCGGAACAATTCCAGCTTAGAGCCTGAGAGGGGCGCCCACCACCGCAAGCAAACTTTGGCCCGTCGCGCTGCAGAGCAGAGCTGTTCGGTGCGTTCCTGGTGGAGTTGTGCTGGGCTCGCCGACCTGCTCCCGAGCGTCCGCTGCACGGAGCCTCGGGCCCGTGTCGGCGGCCGCGCGCCGCTCTGCGGGCTCTGGCCCGTCCCTGGCGGGGCATCAACCCCAGGCCAATGCATTGGCGCTGGCCCTTGAGTGATTCGGGTCCCTGCCGAGACTCGAAACCGACCGGCGAGGCTGCAATCCCAGGTCAGGGCCACTATCACTTAGAGCGGATATTGCTACCGGGACCTCCTTACGGAAGGGGCTCGATCTCCAGACCAGGGATGATCGAACGGAGCCGAACACCCCGATCAGTGAGGACCGGCCAGCCGCGGCGGGTGGCGACTTCTGCCACGTGCGCCGCGCAGACGTCGGCGCCTGCTTCGGCGCCCTCCAAAACCTCGCCCACCGGACCCGACTGATCCAGCCCAAGCGGCTCGATCACGCTGTGGCCGAGTTGGACCAGCACTGCGAGCCCAAGCCGCCCCTTATCTGGAAGACGTGACCAGGCTTCGGTGACAGCGGTGGTGGGGATCGCCCACACCAGACCCGTAACGGTGGAATGCCGAGCGAACGCCTGAGCGTACAGGGTGCGCCCCGATGCAAGATCGACCAGCGCGGAGGTGTCGAGTACGCGGCCGTGGACGCCGGAGGGAAGCCTTCGAGGAGAATCAGCGGTCATGAAGCGCGGCGCACCGAACGGCCATACTTCGCGGCGAGCTCCGTGTCCACCTCGGAGAGCAGCCGCTCATCGCCGGGCTCTGCGCTCTGACCGGTCGCGCGTCGAGCCCAGGCGTCGGCGCGGGCCTGCTCCGCAGACTGCGGCGGCGCGCCCCACAGATCTTCAAGCGCAGCCAAGCCCTCCTCACGGGACATCCGCCCCGGCATCACCTGGCTCAGGACCTCACTCACGTCGGCCATGACGCGAGTCTACGCTGCCCCTCCATCTCCCGCAGGAGCGTCCGATCTCTCTTCCGAAAGGAAGGTCGTCACCAAGCAGGTCTCTCGCGCCTCGGCGCGCTTAAGATCTGGTCGGCGTCGGCGAGGTCGTCGGGGAGCGAATCCAGTGGGGCGCCGTAGACAGGCCTTTTAGCCTGAATCCCGTAGCGCCAGCGCGGCCGATGCTACGATGACCTCATCGTTCTTACCCCGGCCGTGATCGGGGGAGGTAGCGCCACGACGACTGCCTCTGAGGATTCGCAACTGATCGAGTTTCTCGCCGGATACGCGTCCGCAGACTCGTCCTTCATCGCCCCTAATGAGGGTTCGCAACACGAAATGAGACGCGAGTGCCCGCTCTCCCGCCTCGCAGGGCGGGAGAACGGGCACTTCGCGGTCGTCTTGCACCCAGCCTCCTCGCGGGCCGGTGAACGCGCGTACTGCGCCTCGGGCAAGGACTCTCCTGCCTGGGGCCGGGGGTGGTGCGGGACCCCGGACGCATCTACCGACACCCCGATTCGCGGCGAGCCGCATGCCGGCCTTGCTTTAGCCGGGGCGCATGTACCAGCCGCGCCCGTCGCCGAACTGGCTGATCACGACGTGTTGTTCGGCGATCTGGCGGATGCGGCCGGGCAGCGGCCCTCGCACCAGCAGCCGGTAGCGGCGGCCCTCGGCTCCGGGCCGATCGGGTACGCGGCCGTGCTCGCGGTACCGGGGATGCTCCCAGAAGTCCACGATTTCCAGCACGCTCCACTGCAGTCCGTCATGACCGCTGATCAGGGACGGGGCCTTGTGCCACCCCTCCATCGCCACGATGACGTGCCGCCCGCGCATAACCCTCATGGTCGCACATGTGTTCGAGTGAACATCGGGGGTAGACGGTGCGTGATGGCGAGGACGTGGCCGAAGGCTCTACGAATCGGCTTCGGGGGAGGCCTCCGGGCCGGGCTCGGCATAGCCGGCCGCCTCCCAAAGCCCCGCAGGCGCCGGATGGTGCGGCAGCGGCGGCAGCGCGGTGCCGTTGTGCCCGTCCTTCTTGCAGGCGGCGAAGGGGCCCCCGTCCTTGGACATCAGCACCGCCAGATGCGGGTCGGCGTGATGGAGCCACCAGGTGGACATGCCCAGCGCGCCCTCCCACCGAAGGTGCTCGAACGCGGTCCACATCGCCACGATCCTGCTGATGCCCTCGGGATGGTTCCACCACTCCGGGCACCAGGTGTAGCTACCGCCCAGCCGCCGCTGGATGTGCGGGGAGAGGAACTCGGTGAAGAACTCCTCGGGGGTGCTGAACGCCGGAGTGCGCTCTTCTTCCTCCTGGGCCGGCTGGCCGTCGTCGAGGCCGTCGGCGTCGTCCTCCAGGTCGGGCGGGGTCCAGCTGCTGTCCAGGTCAGCGCTCATCGTCCGGGTTCATCGCGTCAGGGACCTCCTGCAGTTCGTGGTGAGCCAACTGGGTCGGCGGGGCGTAGGCCTTGAGCGAGGCCTTGACCGCATCGGCGTGATCACCAGTCTGCCAGGGGAGGGTGCGGATCAGCACCGGAGGAGATCCGGAGGGCAGGACGAGCGCCCGGCCGCGGGGCATCGCGAACAGGTCGGCGACCTCCAGGATCTTCTCCTGGCGGGTGGATGCGCTGGTGCTGCGGGAGTGCTGGCCCCGGCCGCTCTGCACGGTGGTGGAGTAGGTCGTGGGCTCGTACTCGCCGATCAGCTGGACCAGGTCGGACAGGAACTTGGGGTCGGAGACGCCGCCGCCGTAGACGCGGACGTTGGCCGCACTCCAGAGCTTGGGCATGCCGTGTTCGCCCCACACTTCGACGCCTTGGGCCCACGACTGCAGGATGGTCATCAGCACGATCCCGCGCGAGCCGTAGTGGGAGTACAGGTCCGGCAGGTCCTTCCAGCGGCACACGTTGGCGGCCTCGTCCAGGACGCCGATCATGGGCACCGGCAGCCGCCCGGACGGGGACTGGGTGGCGTATTCCTCGGCGGCCTCGATGGTGGCGACGGTGAGGCCGGTGACCAGGGGACCGGCGGTCCCCCGTCCCTCGCGCGACAGGCTGTACAGGGTGCCGCCCTGGCGGACGAATGCGCGCGGATCGAACTGCGGCCGGTCCAGGTTTCGGGGGTCGGGGGTGACCCAGCGCGTCACCGCCGGGTTCACCAGACAGCCGACGGACTTGCGCGCCGTACCGTAGATTCCGCCCCTTTGCTTATCCGGATAGTTGATCACGCCCTGCACGTGTTCGGCGGGCAGGCTGTGGCCGGCGTTCTCCAGGATGTCGACGGGGGCGGCCTCGGTGACATCGCTCAGCCACCGGTAGACCGTGGTGATCGGTTCGTTGGCCTCGGCCGCCGCGAGCAACATCCAGCTCAGCAGCGCCTCGCCTTCCGGGTCGAAATAGGAGTCGGTCTTGGCGCCGGGGTCTCGGGAGTAGGCGGCGAACACCGAGGCCATCCGGGTCGCCCGGTCCACGTCGGTGACGTAGGACAGCGGATCCCACCACCAGCCGGGGGCCTCGCCGGCGACGTTCTGTGGGTCGAAGACCCACACGTCCCCGGCCGCTTCTCGCGGCAGCCGGGTGGCGTCGACCACGTCTCTCTTGTTGCTGGTGACCAGGACGGCGCCGGGAGCCTCCAGGATCGCCGGGATCGCCCGGGAGGTGGTCTTGCCCGTGCGCGGGCCCCAGATGTCGACCTGCATGTCCTCCCAGGACCCGAAGAACTCGCGGCCGGTGCCGATGACACGGCCGACGCGGACGCCGGGCGAGGGGGTCTGGGCTCCGAGGCGTTGCGCGGTCGCGGCCGCGCCGTCGCGGGAGAACGGCTCCAGGTCGCGGCGTCCGGCCAGATGTTTGGCGGCCACGTCGACGCGGGTCCGGCGGCTGTCGCGCCGCCACCACCAGCTGCCCGCCCCGGCCGCGACGACCGCCAGGACCGTCAGCTCGATGGCCAGGGCCACGGTGGCGGCCGTCCCCGGCCAGGGTGTCTGCCCGCTGATGACGCGGATGAGGTAGGCGACCGGGTTGTCCGCCGGCGCCCGCGAGGTACTGGTGACGGTGTGGGCGAGGACCGCGGCGCCCCATACCGAGAAGGCGATCAGGACCAGCGCGGCCAGCCCCGCCAGCACCAGGTACGGGGTGATGTCCGGAGGGCCGCTGCGGCGGCGGGGTGCGCTCATGTCTGGATCCGCGTGGTGGAGTTGGACCACCGCTTGTTGGTGTCGTTCACGGCGGACTCTGCGGGCGTGAGATCCACGTGGAAGGGGATGCCGGGGCGGCCGCCCACCTTCACCAGGAACTTGCCGCGGCCGGGGGGTTCGCCGTCGCGGTTGAGGGTGGGATCCCAGCTCGGGGGAGTGGACCAGTCCACGATCATGTGTTGCTCGGCCGAGGACATCCGCACGACCTCGTTCAGCGTCGCCATCTCCGCCATCGGCAGCCCGCCGCAGATCACCATCCCGGACCGCTCGGCGAAGCCCTTGGCCTTCATCCGGTCGGCCTCGTCGGGCAGTGCGAGCAGGTCGGCCATGGTGTGGGTGATCATCGCTTGGCCCAGCCCGCGCTGGCGGTTGAGACGGGTGAGGGCGTCGACCCGGTCCACCAGGCCGCGCCCGGCGCGAAGTACGCGCCACAGTTCGTCCAGAACCACGAAGAAGTGCCGCTGCGGCCCCAGGCCTTCGTCGGCCAGGGCGTGCGCCGCCTCCACCGCGCCGAACCCGTCCGACCAGCAGGCCAGCAGCACCGCGGCCTGGAGTTCGGCATCGGCGTCGTCAATTCCGCTGATGTCGATGCACACCCCGCCGGGGGCGTCCAACCTGATCGGGGTGGTGGTGTGCCGGGCGAACGTTTCGCCCATCGGCCCGTCCAGCAGGCCGAGCAGCGAGGCGTGCAGCGGGTCGACGGCGGTGCGGTAGCGGTCCTCGGAACCGCGTGCCAGGGTGACCGCGCGGACCGGGTCGGGGCCCTCGTCGACGACCTTGATCAGATCGGGCAGGATCGGCACGCCGTCGTGGCGGTCGTCCAGGACTCGCAGTGCGGCGTTGAGGATCGTGCGTTCGGTGTCGGCGATCGGCGCGCCGCGTAGCACGGTCATCAACGCCGCGACCATGTTCAGCCTGCGGCCGTGCGCGTCGGCGGCGAGTTTCTCGCGGGCCCGGCCCGACAGCTTGGCCGCTGCGGCGGCGGTCTCGCCCGGGTCCAGCACGTTGAGCGAGCCCAGCCCCCGGCCGAGTTTGATGATCTGGCCGTCCATGGCGCGGACCAGGTCAACGTAGTCCGGTTTCAGGTCGCCCAGGACCATGGGAAATACCCCGTACCCGGCCAGCCCGACCACCATCCGGCGGATCAGCGTGCTCTTGCCCAGGCCGGGCTTGCCCAGCACCAGCACGCTCGGGTTGTGGATCAAGCCGGCGCGCTGGAACCAGCTGATGGGGTCGCAGCACAGCGCCGCGCCGCCCCCCAACTCCCGGCCGACCGGAACCCCCACCATGGGGGTGCCCGACCCGGCCCCGAACGGCCACAGTCCGCAGACCTGAACGGTCGTCCCGCGCCATTCCTGGGGAGCCTCCACGTAGGACGCGCGGCCTGCGCCCCTGCCGGGGAACCCGCGAGGCCCAGGGCGAAGCCTGCTCTTGCGGGCCGCCGCGCGTTCCTTGTTCTGCCGCCGCTGCTCGGCCCGCCGCTCCCGGCGTTCGGCGGCGGCGCGGGCCTTGGCGGCCTTGCGGGCGCGGGCGCTGCTCGGCGCCGCCTGCCGTTTGAGCGTCGGCGCCCCCGAGGCCTCGGCGGTTGACTCGGCGGGGGAGGCGGACGGCTGTCCGGCCTGCGGGGTCTCGGGCGGAGCGTTCACATCGCCTCCCGCACCAGAGCGGGGACCTGCAGATGGTCGGGGAGCACGATGCCCAGCGGCAGCGCAGCGGCGAACGCCGAAGCTTGTGCTCCGTAGACGCGCCGCAGCTGCACCCGGGCGGGTGGAGCCAGGGTGTCGATCGCCGCGGCCGCCGCTGGCAGTTCTTCCTTGGAGCGGACCGTCGCTGTCACCAGCATGGCGAACCGGATCAGCCCGGCGCCCTTGGCTTCCTCGCGGGCGGACTGGTCGGCCGCCGCCACGGCGACCGTGTCACGAGCGGCGGCGTTGTTGTTGGTGATGCGGAACCGCGCGTCCTTGCGATCCCGCTCGACGAGCGTGGCCGCCGTGCCCGGGTCATACGGGCGGTACAGGAAGGTCACCCGTTTGCGGGAGATGTCCTGGTGAGGGGCCACCAGGCCCGTCATGACGTTGGACAGCACCTCGCCGCGCGGCGCCTCCGACATCGCCCAGGTGATCGAGACCCCGGAGTCGTGCACCAGGTGGTCCCACGCCTCCTGCGTCGCGGCGGGCCCGGCGTCGTTCCAGTCCAGCTGTTCGCCCGCGGCGTGGGAGTCCTCCAGCAGCGCTTGCGCGGCGGGATCGTAGGCGACCCGGACCGCCTCGGACAGTTGGGCGGCCGACAGGGCGCGGGCGGTCCCCGCGCCGGTCATGGCCAGGTTGCGGGCCAGGCCGGGCAACCGCGCCCCGATCTCGCGGGCCATCTCCTCCTGCGACCGCTTCTTGGCCCCGGGCCGGGGCGCGGCCGCGTAGGTGAGCGCCACCCTGGTGCTGACCTGCGCCGACCCGGCCGGATACTTATGGACGATCTGCTCCAGGACCTTCTTGGCCAGGGCCGGGGCGCCGGGGTCGAGGTTGCCGCGGACCTCGCGGTTGAGCCGGTGCCCCAGGTCGGGCGCGGTCTCCACGGTGACCGACGCCGCCACCAGACCCGGCTCGAACGACAGCGCCGACAGCCACTGTGCCCAGTAGGCGACCCAGGTGTCGATCTGGTCCTGGTCGACCAGGGAGGCGCCGTCGGCTCCGCACTCGAACACCACGGTGTAGTGACCGACCTGCGGCAGCACGATCAACGCGAACGGCCGACCGTAGGAGTCGTGCGCGTCGACGACCCGCGAGGCCGCCAGCAGCCCCGGCAGCCGGTGGGTCCCCCTCGGGACCACGCCCAGCGGACCCGAGCGATACAGGTGCTGTCCCGCCGACCGCCCCCGCCACCACGCGATCCGCGCCGTGGCCGCCTGCAAGGCGGTGCGGCCGTGACGATCCTGGATGAGCAGCGGCGTCAGCACGACCGCCAGGACCAGGGCGACCACCCCGGCGGCGATCAGGCCGGCGAACATCATCGACAGCACCACGGCCACCAGACCGCCCAGCAGGATCATCGTGCCGAGCAGCCCCAGCTTTCCCAGCCCCGGGGACCTCGGCTTGCGCCAGTTCCCGTAGGTACGGTCGGCACGGTTAGGTGCTGCCACGTGGGCCTCCCTCGTCGCCGGTCGCCTCTTGCGCCGCGTCTTGGGCGGCGCCCTTGGCCTTGTCGTAGGTGTCCTTGACCACGGTGGCCGCGGCCGCGGCACCGCCGGTGGCTCCTGCGGCGGCACCACCGGCCGCGCCGCTCACGCCACCGGTTCCCGCGCCGGCCGAGCCCGTGCCACCTCCGATACCACCGCCGGTGGCGGAACCGACGCCGCCGGCGCCGCCCGGACCGCCGGTGCTGGTTCCCGAGCCGCCGGAACTTCCGCCCTGCCAGGGCTCGCAGCGGCATTGGCTCCAGCGTTGCCCGCAGCGCGGGCAGGCGGACTCATCGCCTCCCGTGCCTCCTGGGCTGCTCCGATCGGCGGGGCCGCCGCCGGGTACGCCTTGCCCGGCGGTCCCGGCGGTTCCTGCACCGCCGGGACCGTCGTCGGGCGAGTCTTGGGTAGAAGATGCGGGGGTGCCCCCGCCGCGGCCTCCGCTGCCCAGGCTGGGGACCATGCGGGCGCCGAGTGCGGCGGCGCCCACGGCACCGGCCATCGCTCCGGCGCCGCCGCCGCCGACGGCCGACACCATGGGGACGGTGAAGCGCATCAGAGCGGGGAGCGCGACCACCGCGAAAATGATCAAGATGATGCCCTGCAGTTGCGACATCGAGTCGCCCATCATGGCGCGGAACGCGACGGCGTAGATGGTGGCGGCGACTGGCTTGTACAGCACGAACGCGATCAGCCAGCCGACCATCTTCTTGAACCATTGGCGGCCTTCGGGGGTGATCGCGGCCCCGGCCGCCAGCGGCAGCGCGCCCGCGAGCAGCACGAGCATCGCGCTTCGCACGACCATCATGGCCAGCTGGACCACCGCGGACAGGATGGCCAGCAGCGAGACGATCAGGATGACGCCGGACATCGTCGGCAGCAGCCCGGCGCTGTACAGAGCGCCGATCTTGCCGAGGTTGCCTTTGACGTCGCCGTTGGTGGCGGCGTCGAGGATCCACTTGGAGTAGCTGTCCCCGGCCTTGACCGCCAGGTTCACCGCCGCCACGCCGCAGCCCACCGCGATCACCATGGTCAGCAGCCCCGAGACCGCCTCGCGGAACGGCTCGCCGCGGCGTTGCCAGGCCATCCGGCCGGCGGCCAGCAGCAGCCCCAGTACCGCGACCCACGTCACCAGCCACCCGGTGTAGGCGTGCATGAAGTAGACCGGGTCGTCGGGGTTGTCGCTGATGCCGGGGGAGGGGACCTGGACCCACCAGGTCATCAGCGTCTTCAGCACCTCGATCGAGGCCTTGGCGAACGACTGGGCGACCTCGTCCACCACGTTGCCGCCGACCTTGCCGAGCCACTCCCCGAACTTGTCGTCCCAGCAGGTGGGGTTGAACTTGGAGCAGCCCGTCCCCGTGGGGGCGGTGAGCTGGGCGGTCTCTGCGACGATCACACGCCGCCCCAGGGGACGTAGCCGTCCAGGGTCTGGATGAGGCGGGGCGGGGAGTTGACCGAGCCGTCCGGTTGGAGCTCCAGCTTCCAGTCGCCGTCCACCCATTTCACGGTGGTGATGCTGGAGGCGAGGCTGCCGGAGGTCGGCGCGCGCACCACGGTGTCGATCACCGCGACGTCGGTGGTGTAGGTGACGAACTTGTACCCGGTCACCTGGGCGAGGCTGCCCGGCCCGGTGGGCTGGCTGGCGGTGGCCTTGGCGTGCTCGCGCAGGAAGGCGCTTCGGCCCGGCCCGGCGATGACGGACTGGGCCGCTACCTGCTGCCAGCCGTCGGCGAATTCCACCCGGGCGCTGATCTGGGTTGCCGCGATCAGCGCGCCGGCGGGGGTGCGGGCGAAGCAGCGCACGACGTCGCCGTCGGTGACCAGCGGCCCGGCCGCCGCAGAGACGGGCAGCGCCAGGCCCTTGAAGACCTGCCAGCTCACCCCTGGTGGCGAGGACGTGGGGATCTGCTGGTTGGTGTCGGTCGGGCGGCACGCCCCGTCCCCGCTCGGGGGCGCGGCCGCGGTCGCCGGTGGTGTGGCCTCCGGCGTGCCGGAATCGTCGCCCAGGCTCGACCGGACCATGAAGGCGGCCAGCACGACGATCACCGCGAGGAACCCGGCGGACAGGATGAACATCGGACGCCGGAACGGGCTGGGGGCGTTGTCGGACCCGTCGTCGGACATCACTTCACCAGCACCCCGACGATGGCCGAAGCTGACCCGGCCAGGATGCATGAGGCGAAGACCCAGGCCAGGCCGGAGGCGTGCTCACCGCCCTCGCCACGCCGGTGGGAGACCGCCATGCGCCCCGCCACGATCAAGATCCCCGTCACGCAGAGGCCGAACACCACCCACGCCACCCACTTGAGCATCAGCTCTAGCTTGTCCGCGCCAGGGGGCTTCTCGCCCTGGCCGGGGTTGGGGATGGCCGCCACCAGCGCGGAGAGGTGAGCGGCAACGTGATCCGCCGCACCGCTGGCCGCGATCACGAATGCCTCAAGCATGGGTTCCTCCGGTCACGGTTTTCTCTAGATCGGCGGCCATCGAGGAGAAGGCGGCCGGGAACTGGATTTGCTCGGGGGGATCACCCAGCCGCAGCTCTTCGACCCAGGGCAGATCCCAGACCTGCGGCACCCCGCCCGCGATCAGTTGCAGCAGATCCCGCAGCGGCTTGGGGCGTCGGCCGGGCGCATCGGCGATCACCGCCAACCCCAGCAACCGCACGGTCGGCAGCGCCCCCGACGCCCACTGCCAGGCCGCGGCCTGCGCTTGACGCAGGCCGTTGGCGTGCGAACGCGTCACCAGCACGACGTTGGCGACGGCCGGTGCGTCCGGAACCGGCCAGTACCGTCCCGCGTCCACCCCGCCGGTGATCACTGAGTTCAGCGTTGTAGCGCCGGCGCCGCCGTGGCAGCCCAGGAACCACCAAGGCGGTCCGCTGCGGCCGTGCAGGAACGTGCCAAGCGGCCAGGCGGGCAGACCGCCTCGTTGGGCGGTGGGCGAGCCCGGTGATGCGCTGACCTGCGGCTGTCGGTATTGCTGGCGGGTTTGTGGACGTGGGGAAGCTGCCCCCGATGGCTTCGGCGGGCCCGGCATACCGGCAACTGGATTCGCGGTCAGAGCAGCCCCCAGCAAGATCCACAAGCAAAGTCAAGGTGACATGGTAGAGCATTAAGACTGCCGCACCAGTCCCGACAACCACATCTGTCACACACCGATCAGCACCGAGTAAATTGACGAACCGCCGACATGATCAACGGGGCCGAGCCATGGACGCGATGCGTTTCCACCCGCTTCACCTGCACCATTCCGCCGCCGCCGCGCGTTCCATCGCCGGACCGGGCCTGCCTGGGCGACGCTGGCCGTCCCCTCGGCGGACCTGGGGCAACGGGCGAGTCGGCGGCACGCAACGGCGTGCCTGTGCGACCGGGTGCCTGGGCCGTCCGGAGGCGGGCTGCTGTGGGCAGGGAGCATGAGCGGCGGGCGGCCGCTGTGGTTGCGGGAGCGGTGGGAGCATCTGTCCGCACGCCCGGACGGGGGCGCGGCGCAGGCCGGGGTCATGGTCGTTGCCGGGCTCTTGGGGATCGTGCTCTTGGTCGTCCTGCTGGTCGTCCTGTTCGCTGGCGGGCGGTCCATGGCGTGTGTCCAGGTCGGAGGCCGGCAACCCGGCGCCTCCGATGCCGCCAACGGCATCCCGGCCAACTATCTGGCGCTTTACAAGAAGGCCGGGGAAGACTACGGAATCCCCTGGAACGTCCTGGCAGGCATCGGAAAGGTGGAGAGCGGGCACGGCACCTCCAAACTGCCAGGCGTGCAATCCGGAGAGAATTTCGCCGGAGCGGGCGGTCCCATGCAGTTCCTGCAAGGGACATGGAACCAGTTCGGCGTTGACGGAAACGGCGACGGAAAGAAAGACCGCTACGACCCGGCCGACGCGATCCCCGCAGCGGCCAACTACCTGCGCCACAACCACGGTAACGAGGGCGGCAACAAACTCCGCAAAGCGATCTGGTTCTACAACCACTCGTGGGACTACGTCGACCTTGTGCTGAGCTGGGCCAAGAAATACGCCGACGGAGACTTCTCCGTCTCCGACGCCAACAACGCCGGAACCTCGGCATGCCTGCCCGGCGCGGGCGGCGCCCATGGACGCCCGGACGGCGCGGGCGCCAAATCACCGGTCACCGGAACCAACATGACCGACACCATGCGCAAGGTCATGCTCGACATCGACGGAAAGTTCGGTCCATTTCCCACCATCGGCTGCACTCGCGGCGGCGCCGGAGCCCAAGATCACGGCCTCGGCCAGGCCTGCGATTTCATGGAGACCACAACCGGCCGGATGCCCAGCCCCAGCGCCCTGGCCCACGGCGACTCTGTGGCCGCCTACGCCATCGCCAACGGCAAGCGCCTCGGCATCAAATACATCATCTGGAAGCAACACATCTGGAACATCACACTGGGGGACAAGCGCTGGCGGAAAATGGAAGACCGCGGCAGCATCACCCAAAACCATTTCGATCACGTACATATTTCGGTCGTGAACTAGCAGCCCAGCCGACCGCGCTATTGTGTTCACCTGCGATGAAAGGGTGTGAGGCCTCATGACCAGATGCCGCCGCATTCTGCCGCTGCTCATAGCGCTCGCGCCAGCGATCGCCGCGTGCGGGCCGAACACGGCGCAGCAACCTGCCGCAATCGCACCATCGGCGTCGAGCACCCCGACGGAAAAGGCGGCCCCCACCGGCACGCCATACGGCGGGCCCCTCGAATTGCGCAAGATCGACCAGCGCGACGCCACCGCCGTCTCCCGGGCGGCTGTACGGGTGATGTGGACCGTTGACGCCGCAACCGATCGCAGCCAGCGCGATGCCTACCTGCGGGCCCGCCCCCTCTGCACCAGCGAGTACGCCGCCGCCCTCGCCGCCGACGCGGCCGCAGGGGCCATCCCGACAGCCTGGACGGACCACCGCGCCTACGCCAAGGTCGATCTGGCTCCTCGCACCCCGGAGGGCGACGTCGATGAGGACACCCCCACCACCGCCTACCGCGGCTGGGCCATCACCGTCACCCCCACCGGACGCGACGGCTGGACAGGGACTCCCGTCCATGCGATCGCCTTCGTCGCGCTGAAACGCCCCAACGCCTCAACGCCCTGGCGTATCTCCCACGTGGGCACCAACTGATGATCAAGGCCAGCACAGCGCCCCGGCGGGCGATGAGCCGCCTCACCACAGGTATCCGCGCACCGCAGCCACACAAGCAGCCTGCCGGGTCGCATCATGCGGGAAGCGGCGGCGGCACTCGGCCCTGACCCATCCCGGGGGACGCTGCGGCCGCCGCGGGGCCCCAGTCTCCGGACGGGAATGCTCGGGAGCGCGATGCCCCTGCTTCTTCCCGCCCCGAGGATGGCGTCGAGTACGAGTGGGAGCAGGAGCCGGCTCCGACTGGCTGCTCTGGATCCGGCCAGGACCGCCCCCGCGCTTGGCGTCACCAGACCGAGGGCGCGGCGGCTGCCGCGATGGTGAGCCCTCCATCGAAGGAGGAGTCACGAGCCGCCCTTGATCCCCCTGGACACCCGGAGCGGGACTACTCACCGTGCTTGGATGCCGGGTGGTCCGACTCACCGGGCCGCTACTGGAGAACGTAACGACTGCGCCGACGGTGACGAGCGCGCCGGCCGCCAACGCACCAGCGGCGCCCAGCATGACGCCACGTCGGGTGCGCCTTCGCCGATCTCTGGGGATGAGCCAAGGCTCATCCCCGAGAACGCCGGCGATCGTCTGGGCTTCTTCCTCTCCCATCCCCAATTGACTACCAACAGTGATCAGCCCCGACAACGCGGCCCGCCGCACGGCGGGGTCTCCCGCCCGAGACTCCCCGTTGAGGACCGACCGGGCTCTGGGGCCCGGCCAGCGACCTATTCGGAGAGTTGTTCGGCGATGAGGTCGGCCTGGGGAGCGCCGATCTGGCGGTAGAGGTCGAGCGCCTGCCGCAGGTGACGGTCTCGGGCTGCGGGATCGCGGCGTAGTTTCGCGAGGCGAGCCAGAGCAGTGTGGATGTTGGCCTGCTCGTGAGGGGCGTCGACCTGCTGGGCGAGGTCCATGGCCTGGAGCAGGTCGGCGCGAGCGTCGTCGAAGCGCCCGAGTTCGAGGAGGCTGAGGGCCCGGTGGCTAAGGGCCCGCGCGTGCAGGTAGTGCTCGCCGTCGTGCGTACCGAAGTAGTCCGCGGCCTGCGTGTAGTGCTCGACGGCGCGTTCGTGGTCCCCGGCGCGGGCGGCGACTTCGCCGAGGTGGCGGGTCATGAGCGCCGCGCCGCGTGGCCGGCCGAGCTGGTCGTGGATGTCGCGCGCCCGGCCGAAGGAGTCGCCGGCGAGGTCGAGCTGGCCGAGGGCCAGCTGCGCGATGCCGAGCATGTCGTAGGCGGAAGCCTCACCGATCCGGTGCCCGGCGCGGCGCTCCAATTCCAGGGCTTGCTGAGCGGACGCGGCGGCCTCGGTGAAGTCGTGGACGTTGCTGTAGTAGCTGGCCAGTCCTTCGAGCATCCGGGCCTGCGCGCGCAGGTCACCGATGGCTTCGGCGGCGGCCAGCCCGATCTGGTGCGCCTTCAGGAACAGCGTGTAGCGCTTGTGGTGGGTGAACAGCCCCCACATCGCCTCGGCCAGTTCCCACGCGCTGGTGTGGTCGCCCTGGTCGTGCGCCTGCTGGAGGGCGGCCATCAGGTTGCTGCGCTCGGTATCCAGCCAGTCCAGCGCCGAGGCGGGATCGGAGAAGCCGATCACCGGAGGCTCGTTGAAGAGCGTCCCCAGGTACCAGCGGCCGGGATTGATCGTCTGCTGGGCGGCGACGGCGACCTGCAGCATCCGGGTGGTGATGCGGTCGACGGCGTTGCGCCGGATGATGTCGGAGTCGACGTCTTCGCTGGTGCTGCGCGCGTGCAGGCGGGCCAGGTCGTGGAAGCGGAACCGGCCCGGCGGGTCCTCGGCCAGGAGGCGGGCGCGGGTGAGGGTCTCCAGCAGCCGTTCGGCCTCCCGGTGCTGCACTGCGGCGGCGGCAGCGGCCAGGTCGACGCTGATGTCGGGGCCGGGGTGCAGGCCCAGGAGCCGGTACATCCGCTGCGCGCCGCCGCTGGGCAGGGCGTTGTAGGAGGTGGTGAGTGCCGCGGTGACCGACGGGTCGGCGCCGGTGCCGCCGTTGGTGGGGTCGTTCATGTCGTCGTCCTCCAGCAGGGCGTGTAGTTGGGTCAGGCGGGTGCGTTCGTCGGCGAGGCGGTCGACGAGCTGGGCCACGGTCGTGTGGGGGCGGGTGGCCAGGTGCGCCGCGCAGGCGGTCAGCGCCAGCGGCAGCCGGCCGCACTGGGCGACCAGAGCGCGCGCGGCGGGCGCGTCGGAGGTGCGGCCGTGTCCGCCCACGGCGGTGAGCAGGTCCAAGGCGCCGGTCTCGTCCAGCGGCGCGAGCTCCAGGTACTGGGCGCCCTCGATCCGCAGACCGGGGAGAGTCCGTCGGGAGGTCACCACGACCAGGCAGTGGCCCGCGCCGGGCAGCAGCGGCCGGACCTGCGCGGCGGAGGCGGCGTTGTCGAGCAGGATGATCAGCCGCCGCCCTGCGGCGGCCGACCTAAACAGTGCGCTCTGCTCCTCGATGTGCGGGGGGACGACCGCGATCCCCAAGGCACGCAGGAAACCTTCCAGGACCTGGGCGGGGTCACGAGGGGCATAGCCGGAGAAGGCGCGCAGGTCGGCGAACAACTGCCCGTCGCGGTACCGGGCACGGAGCTGGTGCAGCCACCGCAGCGCCAGCGCCGTCTTCCCGACCCCGCCCTGGCCCGTGATCACGATCAGGGCCCGCGCGTCAGCGTCCTGATCGTCATCAGGGACGCCGTCGCCGTTGTCGGTGCGGCCATCGTGGGCGCGGGTGGCAGGCGGCGCGGTGAAGCCGGTGAGTGCATGCAGTTCGGCGACGCGGTCGGCCCAGCAGGCGGGGGCGGCGCGCAACTGGGCCGGAACCGGCGCACAGGTGGGCTCGGCTGTGGTGGTCAGGTGCAGCCCGCCGTAGACCGTTCCGGCCTGCAGCGCGGTGTGGGCGTCGCCGGTGAAGTCGTTGCGGTGCCCGTACCCGCTCGGGCCCGGTGGCGGGGATGGGGGAATGGTCACAAGCGGTCCCAGTGGTCGAGGGAGCGAGGAGTCGTCAGGTGTGCTCGCTGGATCGCCATCCGGTGTCGACTAGAGCGCGCAGGCTGTCGGTGTCGCAGACGTGGTCCTGCAGCCGCCGCCCGTCGATCCGGGCGAGCACCCGAACGTCCGTGGGCTGGGTGGGGAGAGAGGAAAGGATCTGCAGGACACCCACGATCAGAAGGGCGACCGTCCGCGGAACGGTGACGGAGACCGGGGGCAGCCCCAGCGGCCCAGACCCCGCCGGAGGTGAGAACTGCTCTAGCCGATTCCCTTCGGCGGTCAGCAGTTCCCGCAGCTGCGCGGGGATCGACGAGGCGTGGGCGAACTCGGGCAAGCCCTTCCCGATCGCGGGGATGAGTAGCGGGTGCAGCTCGATTGCGATGTCGTCGGTCTGCTCCCACCGTTGGATGGCCGCCGCCAGCAGGTCGTCTGCGACGGAAGGAGTGACTGGTGCGGTCGGCTCCGGGCGGGGGCCGGGCCGAGGGGACGGCCAGGTCATTGCGGCTCCAGTGAGGTCGGATGGGCGGCGTCCGGGCAGGGCGCGGTTGGGGTCGGCGCGTCGGCCGCCGGGGCGGGGTTCGTCAGTCATCGCCCCGCTCGCCGCCCGGGGCCGATGGGCGGGCGCAGCGCGGCCAGGATGGGATGGGCGCGAGGGCGGGCGTGGTCCCAGCCGTCCCGATTCCAGCCGGGCGGGACCAGCCCGTCGGGTTCCGGGCTGTCCGGCCTGGTGGCGATCCGGGCGACCTGGGCGGCGGTGAGTTCCCCGAGATCGTGCGGGGGTGTCGCGGAGCCGTACTCGTCGTAGGCGATGTCGCTGACGGTTTGGCGGAACATCGTGGTCAGGGCGTACGAGGCGGTCCATCGCAGGATTCCGGCCTGTACGAGATCAGCCGCACCCGGTCCCGGCCGATCGCCCGGTGCGGCGCTCGCCACGCTCGCGGTGCCCGGTTCGGCGCGCTGCTCGACCAGGTCGGCCAGGTCGTAGACCAGGCCCGCCCAGTGCAGCAGCAGGCTGGAGCTGTGGTAGCCGGTGCCGGCGAGCAGGTGCTCGGTGCTGCCGGTGAACGAGCCGGGGTGGCGCAGCCACACCGCGACCAAGGTGTCGCCGCCGGTTTCGGTGTAGAGGATCTCATCGCCCGGCGTGGTGCCCGGTCCGGGCACCGCGCAGGCGTAGGCCCAGACCCGCGCCGGGTCGGTCATCGCCTTGGCCAGCAGCAGCCGGGCTTGGTCGTCCCCGAGCGGGACGCGCTTGTCTGTGCTGGTCGGGGCGTCTGGCCCGATGAGTCGCAATGCTGGTTCCCTTCCTGGACGGAAGCGCGTGGCCAGTGGCGGTCGGGGATATGGCGGTGCGGCCCGTGAGGGCGTGCCTGGTGTCGGGGGCGCGCCGGGCGGGCGGTACCGGTGCGGGTCAGTTGCGCATGACGACGGTGTCGCGGACCTGGGTCGAGGTGGTGGCGGCCGGGCCGCTGGGTGCGCCGATCGCGGATGCGGAGTCGGGCGGGGGCGCGGTGCGGGTGCGGGGGTTCATGAGCCTGACCGCTTTGGCCATGTTCCCGGCGGCCTGGGCCGACAGGTCACGGCCGTCGGCGACCACCTGGATGCCGTAGAGCGGATCGAGGGCCCAGGACGATCCGTACGGCGTGGGGACGAAGTACAAGCGCAGCCCGCCGCGGGCACCGTCGACGCCGATGGCCCAGCCGCTGTCGGGGGAGAATCCGAGGCTGATCCTCACCTCGTCGGGCAGCCGTTGAGCCAGGGTGGTGTGGAAGAGCCGCAGGGCCGGCGGTGCCTGATCGGGCGCCTGCTGGTCGGGCATGGCCGTCGGCGCGGAGCGGGGGAATGCGCCGTCCTTGTCGAGGTCGTAGTAGACCTTGAGGAACTCATAGAAGGTCTTGGGCGGCTTGCACAGGGTGCCGTCGGCGGTGGTGAGGCGGGCCTTGGGATCGCGGATGATGCCGCGTCCGTTGGGCGAGTAGTCCAGCTGCAGCCGGGCTCCCGTCGACCCCGGGTGAGGGTGCATGCTGAGCCGCCACTTGGTCGTGCCGAGGGGTTCCAGGTCGGCCGGATGACCGGTCGCGGCGGTCAGGCGTGCGGCGGTCAGGCGGACGAACAGCGGGGCGGCGGCGCTCTGATCGGCGGTCACCGCGAGCACCCCCGCCGCCGCAGCCACCTGGCCAGCGGGCGCCGCACCTGGCGCAGTACGCCGGTCCTGCGCCGTACCCGCGCCGAGCCCCGGACTTCCACGGGGAGGGCGCGGCCCGAGCGGAGGAGGCGAGGGCCGTCGTCGGGCACCAGCAGCAGGTCGAGGGCCGGGCTCAGCGAAGGGCCTGGCAGGGGTTGGGCTCTGGGGGCAGGCAGACGCGCTGCTGGTGAATGGCCGGATGCGGCGAGGGTGTTCACCCTGTGTTTGGTGCGTTTCATCAGAGAGTATCCGGTACGGTCTGGCGGTGCGGCCGGTCAGCCCGGGGGTACCGAGCTAGGGGGATGGCCGGCCGCACAGCGTCATCAGTGGGCTGTTGTTGCTGGTAGCGGGTTGCCGTCGGAGGTGCGCCGGGACAGGTTCACCGGGACCGGCTGCGCGTTGGCCTGCCGGATGCCCGAACGGGATGGGCGGCGGTGTCCGCGTTCGCAGAATCTGTGCCTCGGTCTGCTTGGCGCATCGGGCCGCTAGCCCTGCTTGCCGTCGGGTCTGGCTCCTTGGACCTGGCGCTGCACGGTGATCGCGGTCGCCCACAGCATCATCAGCAGGTTGCTGGCGCTGCCCTCGGTCGCGGTCTGCTGCTGGTAGAACGCGCGGGCCTTCTCGGGGCCGTGCGTGGCGTAGGTCTCGATGAGGTCCTGGACGGCGCGGGCGTTGGTGCGGTGGATCCGGCGGGCCCCGAGCATGGTCTGCGCCGTGATGCCGGGCACCGCCTCGCGGGCGCGGGCGATGCTCTTGCGCTCGTCGGGCAGGAACGCCTCGACGTTGGGCAGGTCGCCGGCGGTGACGGCGCCGAGCACGCGGCAGCCTTTCTGGATGGATTCGGCGAAGACTTCGGCCATCACCGGCCCGATCCTGGGGAGGTCGGGCGAGTTCCGCAGCGCGGCGAAGGCCTCGTACCCTCCGAAGTGATCATTGATGCTGACGGAGATGACCTTCTGGCACTGGGCGCGGATGTCGGCTTTGCTGGTGGAACGTGATCTGGTCATATCGCGGGTCCCTGCTCCATGAGGGCTGTGTGGGATTTGGGTCGGGGTGCGGCGCCGAGGCCTGGGGCTGGCAGGGCGGGCGGGGTTCGAGCCGTCGGGCATCCGCTGCCGCTGCGGCCGGGGTGGGTGTGGCGGCCGGTCGGGGCCGTCGCCGATACCGGGTCATCGCGTGTGCTCCCGGCCGGGGGTCGCCTGGTCGGGGGAGCGGTCGCGCCAGTTGGGGTCCATCGCGTCGAGTTGGTCGATGCACGCCCGTATCTCGGGGGAGACGGCGTTCTGGCGGGCGTGCTGCCGCATTTCGGCCAGCCAGGGGCGGAAGTCCTCGCCGTCGGGTTTGGGGTCGGCGGGCCGCCATGACCTTCTTGGGGCGGGCAGATGCCCGTGAGCGTCGAAGTAGGCTTTGGCGAGGGCTATTTTGTGGGCGCGGCGGTCGTGTTTGCTCTTGTAGAAATCCGGGTCGATGGCTGCGATGTTGTCGACGACCCAGCGAGGATGGGTTCCTTTTCTGATCTGCTCTTTGAGTGCCGCGAGAAAAGCCCCGAGCGCGTATCCGTCGCTGCAGACGTGATCGGCGGGGACTTGGAGGTTCCCGTGGGTGCGGGCGTGCCGGCGGGCGGCGATGATTCCGCGCCGTCGGCGGGCGCCGATCTTGGCGAAGCACATGCCGGCTCGCGCGAGGCCGCGGCGCAGCGGTTCGGGTAGGTCGTTGTCGCGGTGGCGCCGCAGGCAGCGGTCCAGCCAGGTGTGCAGGTCAAGGCCGTCGGCGGTGCGGTAGCCGGGTTCGGGGAGCAGGTGGCCGTGCGCGCGGTAGAACGCGCGGGCTGCTCGCAGGTGCCGTTGGGTGAGGGTCAGGTACCAGTTCGGGTCCCGGGCGGTCAGTTCGGCGTCCTCTGCGGCGGTCATCTTTCCCGCGCGGCGCCTGTCGCCCTGGCCGCGTAGGAAGCGGTGCAGGTTGGTGCCGTCATGGGTCCAGGTCGCGGAGAATCCGTACAGGCCTTCGGGGTGGCGCGATAGCCAGGCATCGGCTGCCGCCGTTCCCTTGCGCCAGGACCTCTCATGGGCGTTTTCGTAGGGGCCCAGTTCGGCCAGAAGCCGTTGCTGCTGCTGGGTCAGCGTCGAGTGGAGAAAGCCGTACTGTCTGGGCAGCCACCAGCCCAGCGGGAGATTGCTGCCGGGCGTGTGGTATTTCGCGGGGACCTGGATATGGCCGAGGGCTTGTTTGTAGGCCAGGGCCGCGCCGTAATAATCCATCCATGACGAGGTCGTCTTCTCCAGTGCCTTGACCCAGACCGCCTCGGCGAACCCGGCGGGGATCTTCGCGCCGGTCCAGCTCAGCCACTGCGGCATCGGGTTCGCGGCTTCCCGCACGAGGTCGGAGTCGGGGCCTTCCCCGCCGAGGACGGGGAACGCGGCGGCCGCGCCGTTGCGGGCGCGGGCCTGGTCGAGCGACTGCTCCAGGCGCTCGTCTTGGGCGCGCAAGGCCAGCAGGACTCTCCACAGGTGCTGGTACTGCGATCCGGCCAGCGCCTGGCCTGCGGATTCGCCGGGGCTCAGCAGCAGCGGCACGACGAGTTTGGCGACCTTGCCGGGGCGGTCTCCGATCCGCAGCGCCCGGCCGATCATCTGGATGATGTCGACCACCGATGACCGCGGGTCGATCATCGCGATCCCGTCCACCGCCGGGACGTCCACCCCTTCGGTCAGCACCCGCGCGTTGGTCACCACGCGCAGCCCACCGTCGCCGTCGCTGTCGCCGACGTCGGGGGCGGGGGCCCCGGCCAGCGACCGGAGCAGGGAACGCCGCAGCCACAGGTCTTGGTCGCCGTGCACGCATCGCGTCCACAGCGACCCCGGCCGCAGGGTTTCGGGCATCGTCTTCCAGGTCTGCGGCAGCGTGTTGGCCCAAGTGCGCGCCGCGGCGACCCGGTGGTGGTAGGTCACCATGGCGGTGATGTCGTGTTCTGCGGCCGCACGCAGCACGGCTATCTGCTGGGCCAGTACCTCCGGTGCCAGCGCCGCGCGCCCGACCTGCAGGTGCTCGGCGACCGTGAGCAGCTCGGGGTCGCATACGGCCATCAGGACCAGGTAGTCGGCCAGCAGCCCCCGCTTGATCGCCTCGGCGACGGTCAGCCGGAACACCACCGGGCCGAAGACCTTCTCGTCGTCCATGCTGATGGTCTGGCCGTCGTCGCCGGTGAAGATCCGCAGGGTGGCGGTCATGTACAGCCGCCGCTTCGCGGGGATGACCACGTCGTCGTGGATCTGCTGCCAGGCGTTGCCGGCACGTCCGGCGAGCCGGTGGGCCTCATCGCACACCACGAGCTGCCAGGGGCCCATCGCGTGCCGGGCGTGCGCGGCCGCCACGATCGGGACGCTGGCGTAGGTGCACACCGCGGTCACCCGGCCCGGGGCCGCCACCGCGGCGGCGACCTGGTCGGGCCTGGTCGTGATCACGTTCTCCAGCTCGTCGGGGTCGCCCGGCTGCCGTGCCCCCGCCGCCTCCAGCACCTCGGCGTCCGAGCACACCGCCACCAGCCGCCCCGCCCCGCCGACGGTGCGGAACGTGGTGAGCATCTGCTCGGCCACCTCCAGGGTCGGCACCGTGACCAGCACCGGCCCATCGGGCACCAGCGCCCGAGCGGACTTCGCCGCGATCACCGATTTCCCCGACCCGCACGGCGACCCCAGCGTGGCGCGGCCCCCGCCGCCCAGCTGCCGGACGATCGCCTCGACCGCGACGGGCTGGTGCGCCCAACGATCGGCATTCGACACCGCCGCGCTCACCTGCTCGCTGGTCACGTGCCGCTCCCGGTGGAGCCGTCTCGCGCTACGGCTGTTGCCTGCACCTGGGGGGTGACCCATTTCGTAGGATCTCCATTGGGCAGCCCTCGGCGGCAGCCGCCGCGAGGGTCCTTCTGGTCACCGAACTGGCGTGGGACCAGGTGGACGTGCAGGTGTCCGATGGTGCGGCCAGCGGCCGGGCCGTCGTTGATGAAGATGTTCCAGCCGTCAACCTGCCGCCTGGACGCGATGACGTCGGCCGCCTCGGCGAGCAGGCTGAACGCCTCCAATTGCTCAACCGGAGACAGACTGAACCACGAGCCCACGTGCTTGAACGGCACGACCTCCACGTGGCCCTTCGTGGCCGGGTAGTTGTCGAAGCGGACATACCAGCCGCCGCTCCTGGCCAGGATGCGGGAGAGGGCCGGATCACAGAACAGGCAGTCGATCACTGCCAGGCCTCCGAGCATGGGGTTCGTGCCGCCGAGCCACGGGTTCCGTGGGCTCGGCGGCACAAGGGGCGAAGAGTTCGGGCTGCCCTAGCGGGCGGCGAGGGCGTTGACCAGGCGTCCGGCATCCCGGACGGTCCCGACCCCCGACGGCAGGTCGTAGCCGCGGCGGGCTCCGTAGCCGGTGACGCCGTTGGCGGTGTTGGTGCCGGTGGTCAGGTCGGTCAGCCCCAGCCGGGCCGAGCCCGGCGCGGAGTACAGCACCCGGTGGATGTCGCCGAGCGGCCGCCCGGCGCGCTGCGCGGCGAGCGCGACGATCCCGGCCATCTTGGGCGCGGCGATCGAGGTCCCGGCGACCCGGATCCAGCCCGGCTGCTGCCCCGCGAGGGGGTTGTAGGTGCTGTTGAACCATTCGCGGGCCGTGCCGGCGCCGTTCAGCGCGATGTCGACGCTGCCGCGCCGGTCACCGACGACGCTGGCGACGTGGCGCTGGTAGGCCGGGCGGCGGAAGGCGGCCGACAGGCCGGCACCGGTGGCGACTCCGCCCTCGTCGTCCCATACCTGGTCGGGTGCGGTCCGGCGGCCGGTGTCGGTCAGGTGGACGCGGGTGCCGCCCACGGCGGTGACCAGCGGGTCAGACGCCGGCCACGCCACCGTGGGGAAGTCGTAGAACGCGGTCCCGGCCAGGTTCGGGCCGGTCGGGCCCCAGTTCCCCGACGAGGCGATCAGCGTCGTCCCGCGCCGGTGCGCGGCCTTGAGCGGGCCGCGCAGCCGGGTGAGTGGCCGGTAGTCGCCCTCACGCCCGGCCTGCTCGGGGAAGTTGGCCTCGGAGATGCCCCAGCTCGCGGTGATGGCGTCGACGCGGCGGTGGCGGGTGACCCACCCGATCGCGCTGACCATCTCGTCCAGACCGCCGCCGGTCTCGACCACGATGATCTTCGCGGCGGGGGCGATGGCGTGCACGGACTGGACGTCGACGGCGGCCTCGGCGGCACACCCCGCCTGGCCCGGGTCGCCGGGGTCGGCGGTCGGCACCTGCCCGTACTGCAGGACCTCCAGGTCGGCCGGGGGCAGTCCCCAGTGCCGGGAGTAGGTGGCCACGTCCTTGCGCAGGTGGGGGTTGTGGAGGCAGATCGGAATGGCCACGGTGCGGCCCTTGCCGGTCAGCCCTCGCCGGTGGAGGCGGTCGACGCCGTAGGCGTGGTTGATCTGCGGGGGCCCGTAGCAGCCGGTGGTGTTGTAGAGCTGCGGGCACTGCGACGGCGGCACCGGCACGACCGGGCCGGCCGGGGGAGTGGCCGTTCCCTGCATGGTGCGGGCGCCTTCGCGCGGCGCGCTCGGCGCCGGGGCGATGTCCAGCGTGGAGACCACCCCGCGGCCCAGCATGGCCGGTGAGGCGCCCTTGATCAGGGTTTCGCCGACCAGGGTGGCGCGGGCCGGTTCGCCGTGGGCCGGCGCGGCGGTGCCGATCGCCATGGCGGCACCGGCCGCCAGCAGGGCTGCGGCCGCGACGCCGGCCGCCAGCCGTCCAGAAGTCGATTGAGGGGTCACGTGGGTTCTTTCCAGGTTGAAGGAGGGGTGGAACAACCGGGACCGGGATGTCCCGGAGATCGGGGGGTGCGCGGGATACCGCGCCCGAGTGGGGACCCATGGGCGCGGCCGCGGCGGGCGGCGGTGCCCGGTCAGGCTCGTCCGGGATCGGCTCGTCCGGGATTGGGGCCGTCGCGGGCACCGGGCGCCGGCTCGCCATGGGGAGCGCGGGGGCGTTCCCGCAGGCGGTCCAGGGCGGCCAGGGTGTGCTGGAAACCGCTGGTGCCGGCCAGCGACGCGGCGAGCGCGTCGACGGCCGCATCGAGCCCGTCTAGGTAGGCCGAGGCCAGCCGGGTCTGGGACTGGGAGAGGCCCGGCCGCTGGGATCGTGCATGTTCGGTCCGGTAGAGGGACGCGGCGGCGCGTAACACCTGGTCGGCGCGGTCTCGGTGGCCGTAGAGGTCGGGCGTGGTCGCCTCGCCTGCCCAATGCGTGGGTGAGGTGGAGTGCGCGGCGGCCTCGATCAGCTCCGATGCCGACCGTGCTGCTCGCGCGAGGACGACGTGCTGCGGGAGCGGCGGGCACGCCAATGCGGGGTCGCCGGTGAAGCGGGCGTCAGCGAGCAGCACTTCTTCCAGCAGCTCGCGCGCGGCCAGTGCCGGCTGGGCGACATAGGGCCATTCACCGGCGGGCAGGTCGCCGCATCGCGGTTCACGGCGCACCAGGGTGATGGCCGCGGCCGCCAATGCCCGCAGGAGCCGCTGGTAGTGGTCCGGCCAGAGCCCGCTCACCGGCCACCTCTGGATACCGATGGGTCCGTCGCCCCGGGGATCGTGGGGAGGATGAACCGGGCGATGACTGCGGCGTGATCGGAAAGGCGCATCCGGCCTGGGCCGGAGGAGAACGGCGGAAGCACTGTGAAGTCGGCGACCCGGACTCCGGGCACGTTGCAGTAGATCCGATCGCACCGGTAGGCGGGTTGGCCGTCCCCGATGCCGACGGTGGGGGACAGGTCGCCGTAGGCGGCGCCGGCGTCGCGGAACCCGGCGGAGGCGATGGTCTGGGCGGGCTCGTCCCTGAGCTTGTGCTCCTTGTCGGGCCCGAAGGCGGCACGGTCGGCCGGATCGTTGACGGCGACGGCGTTGAAGTCGCCTGCGGCGATCATCGGCGCCTTGCCGAGCAGATGGAACGCCTCGGCCTCCAAGAGGCGCTGCATGGGCATGGACGGCGCGAAATGAGTGACGGCGATGTCGAGCCGCCCGAAGCCGGGCACGCGGGTCTCGACCCGGCCCAGCCCGTGAAACCACGGTTTCATCGACCCGTTCTCGTGGCGCTCTTCGGCGACCCACAGCTTGTCTTCACAGATGAAGACGGCCATGTCGCACCCGTAGTAGTTGGAGCGCACCCGGCACCGGAAACTCGCCCCGAGCCGCTGAGCGATCTGGTGGAGCTGCCGATCGCCCCGGTCCAGCCACCTGGCCTCACCCAGCAGCACGGCGTCGAGGTCGGCATCGGCGAGCCGGTCCACCATCTGCCGGAGCCGGGCGTCGTCAGCGCCGTCGACTCCGCCCTCGCGAAGGTTCTGGTAGCCCACACCGATCACCAGCGGCTCGTCGTCGGCTCGGATCGCTGGCGCGGTCATCGTGATTCCCAGCAGACGCCGGCCGGGTGCTCCGGTCGCGATGGATTTCTTGGGAAGTGAGTGGTCATCTCGGTTCAGTGAGGTCCGCGGACAGGGCAGCGTCATGGCAGAAGAGCAGGGCGGGCCGGGGCTATCAGACGTTCACGGGGATCCCGGTGATCATGTGCTCTATAGAGTCGATGACCTGCTGATTCGCCCAGCGGGCGATGATGTGGGGAGTGTTGTGTTGGCGGGGAACGATCAACACGATGCGCAGAGGACCGCGCCCCGCGTCCTCCGCCGCACGCGCCTTGGCGAGCAGGTCACCGACCGAGGCGTCCTGGATGGCGTCGACCACCGTGCGCATGTGGCCGGTGTCTGGGTCGACGATGTTGAGCGAGACGTTGGGCATCAAAACTCCGGTGGGCGAGGCTGCGAAGGCGGTATCGAGTCGGGGGCCGTGCGGCCCGGGACCGGCCAGGGGCCGTGGAGACCGGGCCTGCGGGCCGCGCGGCGGCTCGGCGTGCGAGTGGAGGGGCCGCTCCTGCTCCGCGCCACGCGGAGCAGGAGCGGGCCTGGAGGGCTGGGGTTATGCGGCGGTCTCCTTGGCGGTGGACAGGGCGGTCAGGTGCGCGAACCGCTGCGACCACTGGGGTCCGTGGTCGATGCCGAGGGCGTGCTCGGCCAAGCGGTGGAGCTGGATGTCGGCGGTGCCGGCGGGCGCGTCGATGCAGATGGCGTCCCGGTAGTAGCGCCCGACCCTGCGGTCGGCGCGCAGCCCGGCTCCGCCGTGGATGCGAACCGCGTCGGCGGCGGAGGCGATGGCGGCTTCGACGGCGCCGTACTTGGCGTCGAAAAGGTCGGCGTCGCACGGCTTGCCGTGGTCGAGCAGGTGCGCGGCCTGGTAGACCGCCGTGCGCGCGGACCGCAGCCGGTGTTCGAGCTGCCCGATCCGCCCGCCGATGACCGGGTGGCGGCCCAGTTCCCGACCGTAGCGGTGCCGTTCCTTGGCGAAGGCGACGGTGTCTTCGACGGCTGCGGCCAGGATGCCCAGGGCGACCGCGGCCAGGTTGAGGCGCCCGTACAGGACGCTGGAGGAGTAGGCGACGTCCAGGCCGTCGCCCTCGGCGCCGAGCCGGTTGGCGGCCGGGACCCGCACGTCCTCGAACACCACGTCGCCGAAAGAGAACCCGCGCAGACCCAGCGCGGGCTGGTAAGGCTCGACCCGGACGCCGGGCCGGTTCGCCTCCACCAGGAACGCCGTTAAGCTCCGGGGCGCCTCGGATTCGGGCACGGCGCGGAACACCGCGCCGTGCACGTCGCCGACGTGGCTGTTGCCGATGTACTTCTTGCGTCCGTTGAGGATGTAGTGGTCGCCGTCACGGGTGGCGGTGGCCTGCATCGCCAGCACGTGCCCGCCCGAGCCCTCTTCGGTGGTCGCGATGGTGGGCAGGCAGGCACCGGCGGCGATGGGCGGCAGCCACTGCTGCTTTTGCTGCTCGCTCCCGAAGTGGATGATCTTGGCGACGCCGAGCTGGGACGCCTGGGCGATCGCGCCCGCCGCCCCGCTCACCCGGGACAGCTCCTCGATGATGATCGTCTTGGCGACATGGCCGGCGGCCATGCCGCCGTATCGGCGGGGGATGGTCACCCCGATCCATCCCCGCCGGGCGATGAGGTCGGGAAGGACGGTGTCGACGTCGGCGGAGGATTCCATCTCAGCAACCCGGGGCGCGACCTCGGCGAGCGCGAAGTCGCGGACGGTCCGGCGAAGTTGTCGGTGGTCGTCGGTCTCGAACACGAACATCCCCTTTCCTCGTGGAGCTGCTGCCGGTGGTCGGTCCGGCAGACATCCATCACCCCCCGTGGCGGCCGCTATCCGGGAGCGCGAGCGGGGTCGCCGGTACTGCTGCTGGCGTGGCGGCCGCGGCTGGTGTCGTTGGCGATGAGGCTCATCAGCCGGGCCGCGTGGTCTTTGATCAGCGCGCGGGAGGGCTCGCCGGTGGACAGCGGCAGGCGCGTGGTGCCGACGATGCAGACGGTCCCCAGCAGGGCGCCGTCGCAGATGAGCGGGGCGCCGGCGTAGGTGCGGATCCCGATCTTGTCGGCCACGGGGTTTGCGGCGAAGCGGGGGTGGGCGTACACATCCGGCAGCACCAGGGCCTTGCCGCGGCGGACGACCTCGGGGCAGTAGCCGTGGTCGCGGGACATGGTCCGCCCGACCTGGTCTTTGTCGGCCGGGCAGTGCAGGCCAACGAAGTACTGCTGCTGGTGGGTGACCAGGTTGACCATGGCGTAGGGGACCTCGGCGCCTGCGCCGAGCTGGGCGGCGAAGGCGGTGGCCAGGTCGGCGGCGAAGGCGTCGAATTGCTCGGTGGCCTCGCCGAGGCCCCGGTCGGTCAGCAGTTGGATCCGCTGTTGGAGCTCGGCGTCGTCGTCGCCGGAGGGGAGGTCGTAAGGCACGGGCGGGCTCCCGGTGAAGAGGGGTTCGGTGGTCAGGTGCGCGCGGTCAAGGCGTGGCGGACCAGGGTGGTCAGTACGGTGATGACCGAGTGGGGATCGCGGGCGTCGCAGTCCACCACCGGAACGCCGACGGGCAGGTCGAGGGCTTCGCTGACCGCGTCGCCGGGGTAGCGGTAGGCGGCGTCGTCGAACTGGTTGACCGCCACGACGAACGGGACGCCGTGCTGCTCGAAGAAGTCCAGCGCGGGGAAAGCGTCGGGGAGGCGGCGGGTGTCGGCCAGGACGACGCCGCCGACCGCGCCCAGAGCCAGTTCCTCCCACATGAACTCGAACCGGCCCTGGCCGGGGGTGCCGAACAGGAATAGCGTCATCGGCAGCGGCCGGGTGAAGGTGCGGCGGCCGAAGTCCAGCGACACCGTGGTGGTGGTCTTGCCGCCCACCCCGGTCAGCGAGTCGACCTGCGCGCCGGCGGCGGTCAGGCGTTCCTCGGTGGACAGCGGCGGGATCTCGCTGATCGCGCCGACCATGGTCGTCTTCCCGGCGCCGAACCCGCCGGCGATCAGGATCTTCAGGGCCACCCGGCGAGCCGTGTGATCGAGTTCAGGCGGCGGCGAAGTCAAGAGCTTCCAGCCCTTCCAGCAGTGCCTTTAGCAGGCGCTCGTCCGGTCCTTCGGTGGAGGGGTCAGGCCGTACGGCGGGCGGCTCGATGACCAGCGCGCCGGTGTCGATCAGAGCGGTCAGGAGGGTCTTGGCGACCAGGATGGGCTGGTCGATGGTGGCGGCGATCTCGGCAACCGAGCAGCCGGCCCCGTGGCACAGTTCGAGGGCGTGCGCGGCCTCGGGCGGCAAGGCCCCCGCCCCAGCGGTGTTCGCAGCCGTACCGGCGATACCGGCGGTGGTGGCGGTTAGGACCGTGTCCAGCCGCATCTCGTGCCGGGGGCAGGCGCGGATGTCGGGCACCACCAGGTAGGGCCGGACCGGTTGGACGTCCTCATCGACCCACGGGGAGCCGGAGGCGGCGTCGGCCTGGTCGCCGTGAGGGCCGTGGGCGCGGTCACGTTGGGGACTATTCATCGCCGCGGCCTCCCTCTCCCCGCCCGGAGCCCTCCCCGGGGGCGTTCGGGGTGGGGATGGCTGCAGCGGCGGCGTCTGCGCCGGGCGTGCTGGTGCGGGTTGCGGCGACCATGTGCCGGGCGACGCTCTCGATCAGCATGGCCATCCCGTCCGCGACCAGCCCGGTCTGCGCATCCGGTCCCGCCAGCACGCCCAGCACGCACCCGACCACCGCAGGCCCGGCCTGCGGCGTCGGCAGGTTCGAGACGACGGTGGGACCACGATCCGCGGGAAGCCCGAGGTCCTGGCCGGGGGTGTTCATCAAGATCGTGAATCCGTCGTCGTGCTCGACGATGACCTGCTGAACGTCACCGCGATGCGGAGAAGTGATCTTTCCCGCAGCGGCGGCGGGGGAGTACAACGCTGCGGCCACCGCGGCGGCGTGGTCGGCCTCGTCGGTGGTCAGGCCAGAGGCCGCGAGCACCAGCCCGTCCCGCGTCAGCAGGAACGCGGCCTGGATACCGGGCACCTCGACGCGGAAGTTGTCCAGCAGCCATCCCAGGTCCTGGCCCGGTTCACCCGCCGGCGTACGGGACACGGGCGGGCCGACGGGCGCGGCGGAAGACGACACGGCAGAGGCCGGGGGGATCGTCATTACACAATCTCCTGGTAGAGGTCGGCGGATGCGGCTGGGAGCGGCCGATCGGCCTTGGAACGGGATGCTGGCGTGGTCATTGCGGCGCGGGCCCGGCGGCCGGGTCGCTCGGCGGGATGGCGGGCTCGATGCTCGGGGGCTTGGAGCCCTCGGGTCCCTGGTCGGCAGAGCCGCCGGTCTGGGGGCGGGGACGGGCCGCACCGGCAAAGTCGCTCAGCAGGCCAGCGGCCGGTCCCCGCTTGGTCCCTTGTCCTGGCTCCCCACTCCGCCCGCCAGCCTGACTCGTGGCCACCTGACTCGCGGCGGTTGGATGGCCGCCCTCGGCATCTGCCGCGACGGCGGGTGCCGCGCCCTCCGGACCGCACTTTCGACGGCGCTGGGGAAGAGCGGGCCGCCCCTCGCTGTCGACGCCAGGGGGAGCGTCGAGGCTGCCGGTGTCCGGGGACGCATCCGACGGGTTGACCGCATCCTGCGGCGGCGCTTGCTGGGGTGGGACTGCCGGTCCGGGGGCGCCGCCATGGGCAAACTGCGCGTCGGTGCCGGAAGCGGCACGCCGGGCCGAAGCGTCCGGAAGCGACCGCCGCCCGGCGGGCCGGGGTGCGGTGAGCAGAGCGGCGGGCAGAGCGACCACGGCCCGTGTCCCCTCGGGCTCGGCCGGCTGCAGCGTGACCTGGATTCCGTGGCGGCGGGCGAGAGCGGACACCACCAGCAGCCCGATCGGGCCCGCAAGGATCTGCTCGCGGAGGCTGACACCGTCCGGGTCGGCCAGCAGCCGGTTCAGCGACGTGTAGAGGTCAGACGTCATCGGCAGGCCCCGGTCGGTGATCTCGATGTTCACCCCTCCGGGCACCGGGACCGCCGCCATCTGCACCTCGGTGTCGTGCGGGGAAAACTTGGTGGCGTTCTCCACCAGCTCGGCCAGCAGCAGCGTGATCTCCGGTCCCGCGTAGCCGGGCAGATCCGCATCCTCATCAGGGGGCGGCACCTGAACTCGCACCTTCCGGTACTGCTCGACCTGCGTCACCGCCTGGCGCATCACCTTGGCCAGCGTCAGCGGCTCGTTCACCCTCCGCGCCGTCGCGCCGCCCAGCGCAGCCTGCCGTTCCAGCCCCCGGAGCACCCGCGTCGTCAAATGGTCGATCTTGAGCAACTCGTGCAGGAGGTAGGTGTCTTCCACCTGCTTCTCCACCGAGTCCAGCTCGGCCAGGATGCGGTAGACCAGCAGATACAGGGGCCGCCCCAGACGGACCAGGACCTGCCGCTCGAAGTCGGCGACACCTCCGCCCGGCTCAGCACCGATGTGCGTAGACCGGGCACGAGCCCGCACATCTGCATCGATCGCGGCCTCAACGGCATCGGCGGCCGCCTCCGGCTCGCTGGCCGGACGGAACGGCTGGAACCAGCGCGCCCCGATCCACCGGCGCCCCGGGAAAGGCCGCTGCCAGTGCCAGTACAACTCACCGGGATCGCGAAGGCTCGGCAGCAGCACCACCAGCCGGCCCGCGTACGGGTGGACGTCCACACGCTGCGCGGAAACCGCCAGCACGCCCGCAGGTTCCCCCACCAGCGGCGCCACCGAAACCCGCATCCCCCGGGAGGTGAGACGACTGGCCAGCTCACCCGCGTGCTCGCCCTCCTTATCCCGCGTTGATCCCAGCTCACCCAAGAACGGAACGAGCAGGGGGGAGTGAGTCGTCATCTCATCGCTCCAAACCTCGCACCGGGCCGACCGACCCGACTGCCGTGCACTGGGCCCCGCCTCGCCGGTCCGACCAGCAGCACCGGCAGCAACACGGGGACGGACTGCAACTGCGCGCCGTGGGCCCACAACCACAGCCCGACATGGCCCACCAGATGAGGCGCACGGGCCACATAGGCGGCCACCACGAAGACCGGCGTCACCTCCACATCCCCCGCTTTGGTCGCGGCGAGATCCGGCCGACGCCGCACCACAGATCGGCCGGGCCGCCGCCGATCGGATCCAGCAGCGAGGGGGAGGGATCAGGCCGCCACCGCGACGCGGGCACGATGCCGGGCGCGACGACCTCGAACTCGCCGGTGAACAGGGCGCCCACATCGGCGGGCGTCCGAGAGCGGGGCAGGCCGGGGATCGGCCGGTCCTGAAGCGTGCCCAGGCTCGCCACCCGCTGGCTGGTCTGGCCGGTGAGCTGGCAGACCGCGATGTAGCTGCCGTGCGGAAGGCGGGCGCGCATCACCTCCATGGCGTGCGCGGCCGCGGCCTCCTTCAGGCAGTCCAGACTGTTGATCAGCAGCACGCCGACCGGCTCCGCCGGGTCCAGAACCGTCATGGCGGCGGCCAGCAGTGCCTCCGGCTCCCCCGGCCCGGCGCTGATATGGGCGCAGGTGTCCGCCCAGGGAGAGTGCAGCTGCACCTCGGCCATCAAGACGACGATCGGGTCGGTGTCGGCGTAAACCACACGCGTCGTCGGGTCGATTGCCTGTGCGACGGTATGGACCTCGTCGCACATCAACGGCAGGTCCGTCCCGGCCACCAGCAGCTGCCCGACACCGCACTCGCCGACCAGAGTCCGCGTCACACGGGCCCGAAACGCCAGCCGGTCGAAAGCGGCTCGGACCAGCTGCGGGCTGACCTGCTGGGCGAAGTCACCGAAGTGGCGGTCGACCGGGAGGCAGTCTTTGCCGCCGCACAGTGCGTGCCAGACGCGCACCATGGCCGGCGTCGTGGGGTCGATATCGTCGCCGTACAGATCGCGTTTGGCCGCCGCCCAGTCGAAGCCGGAGTCGGCGGGGTCGGCGGGCAGATGGGGGTCCCAGAACCCCGCGATGCCGGTCATGCCACCCGCCCCACGCCGGCGCGGGCCTCGACCGCAGCGCTACCGCACAGGTCCGGGTGCTCGGGCCGCCACCGGTCGGGGGCCACCACCCCTGGGTCGACCAAGTCCAGGCCGTCAAGGAAGCCGCTGATCTCCGCGGGTGTCCGCAGCTGGTATGGGGCGGCACCGGTCCGGTTATAGGCATCCTGCGCCGCTTCGTGGGCGGGGCTGGCGTTGATGCCGTCGCACACCACCAGGTGCGATCCCGGCACCAGGTGCGCCACCAGCCGGTGCACGATGTCGCGGGCCTGGGCACCGCCGGGAACGTGCCCCAGAATCCCCAGCATCAGCACCGCAACCGGCCGGGAGAAGTCCAGCGTCTCCCGGGCCTCCTCCACAATGGCGTCGGGGTTCAGCACATCAGCGCCGATGACGCTCGTCACGCCCCGAAAGCCAAGGGGGACCAGCAGGGCACGGGCATTGGCCAGCACGAGCGGGTCATTGTCGACATAGACGATTCGGGCGTCCGGCACGACGCGCTGCGCGACCTCGTGGGTGTTGTCCACGGCCGGCAGCCCAGCCCCCACGTCCAGGAACTGGTCGAGGCCCTCAGTTGCCAGATACCCGACCGCGCGCTGCAGGAACAAGCGCTGCGCGCGGGCCAGGTCGATGATCTCCGGGAAGCCGTTTACGTAGGCGTCCCCGGCATCCCTGTCCACCAGGTAGTTGTCCTTGCCGCCGAGCCAGTAATCCCAGACTCGGGCGGAATTCGGCACCGCAGTGTCGATCACACGGACGGGGCCGGCGCCGAAGTCTGTGCCGTGGACGTCGTCACCGGTCACGCGAAACACGCCTGGTCCGGGTGGTGGCGCCGCTGCGTCGTGACCGGTTCTTGCGGGTCCCTTGGTCGATGAGGTTCGGCGGCATCGACCAGACTGACGGCCGAGTTGGGCACTGACGTTCTCCACAACTGTGATCGACGACTGCGGCTAAGCGCACAGTCAACTTCAGGGAAGTGCCTGTGCCCAGGTATCGGGCTTATTGGAAAATCGCGCAACCGAGATAGGCGATGACCTGCGGGAACGCGAGAAAACGAGAGATCTCTCGTCGTGGCCATGCTTGATTGTTCGGCGATGCCGCGAGGGGCAGGGAACAGCGTTCAGTTGGCGTCGATCGAGGCGACGAGTAAACACTGAGGGCTCGGACGGAAACCGTCCGAGCCCTTGTAACGCAGTAGCGGGTGGTTAGCCCACCAGGCCGTTGAGGTTTTCCACGATGGTCTCCTGGGCGTAGGCTTCGATGCGGCTGTCGAGACGGGCCGCCGCCGACTGGCCAGAGAACCGGCGGTCTGCCAGCTCGCGGCGGACACGGGTAAGACGTCGCAGTACCTGACCGACCCGTTTGTCCTCCGGCAGGGAGAGGACTGGTTCGAGAGCGTCGAGCGCTCCATCGAGGGCTCCGGCACGGAGCCTGGCGGCGGCCAAGTCCACACGGCTACTGGAGGTGTAGCCGTGGTGGTGATGTTCTCCGGGTGCCGGACCGGCCGCGTACAGAGCTACAGCCTGCTCTAGTTCGGCAATGGCCTCGGCTTCGGCGCCAGGCAGCTCCAGCAGCGTCTCGCCTGCTAGAAAATGGCGGCTGGCCGTGGAGAGATGGAATAGGCCGCCGATCTCGACCATGTCGTCGCGATGGTCGCGGTTCGCGGCCTCATGGGCGCCGGAGATCGCCTGGCGCGCCGCGTCGACGTCGCCGAGTCGTGCCGCCGCCCGCCCGGCCTTGAGATGAAGATGCGCCGCGTTGGGGCCGCTCGACAGCAAGGCCAGCCCTTCCTTGGCCAGAAGTCGGCTGTGGCGGGGGTCTCGCGCGTAGCTGATGCCGGCGAGTTCCAAACGCAACTGCGCCATCAGCGGGCGATGGTCAATCACCGTCGCGTAGGCCCAGCCCGCCCTGATGAGTTCCTCGGCTGCGCGTGCATTGCCGAGGTTGTACGCCGGAGCCGACATCAGCCCGTTGAGCGTGCCGATCAGGAAGTAGAGCTGTGAGGAGTCCCGTGGCCACAGGTGACGCTCCAGGAGCCGATACAACCGGCGGCGCACGCGGTTCATTTCAATGAACACCGAGAGCGGATCGCCGGTCATGTACGCGTGTGAGAGCTGCTGCACGTCGGACCACACCTGTTCCAGTGTGGCATCGCCGATGTCGCGGCGTTCGGCTTCCTCGGCCCGCTCGCTGCCCTCGTGCGCTGCCATGGTGACCACCTCGCGCGGGTCTAACAGAACAGAGACGTCCCGTTCGTCCCTTTCAGCGTAAGTGATGGCGGCGGGCCCCTGGCTGGGCTCGGGGGGAGCGGTGGCCGGTCCGTCCTGGACGCTGGACAGCGCGACGATCGTCTGCAGTTCGACCTGGGGCATTGCTCGCAGGTCTGCGTCATCGACCAGTTGCGAGACGGTGGTGCCGAAGAGCTCAGCCAACTGCTGCAGCACATGCGGCGTCGGCCGGGCCGTTCCACGGCCGGTGGGCCAGCGCTCGTACTTCCCGATCCGATCACCCGACATCGGCGCGCGGCCGTCTCGGTCATGCAGACGGTTGAATCGGTCTGCGGTGATGTCGGCCGACCATCCATGTGCATGACGCCAGGCCTGGCGGGGGCGATCTCCCCACCGACGCATCATCTCGTCCTTGATCAGACGGTGCGGCGCTCCCCGGGCAAGCATCTGCTCGCGAAGCTGGTCACGTTCCCGCTTGGTTGCTGCAGGGCGCGGCTCGGCCATGGCCGAGAGTCCTTCCTAGGTCAGCACATCGTGGGCTTGGTGAGCAGGGTGCTCGTCAGGACGGCCAGCGCCATCCGGCGATGACCGCTTTGCCGCCCAGAGGGCACACGAAGACCCCCGAGTCATCCGCCAAGCAATCGACGATGACCAGCCCCCGCCCACGCGAGCAGAGCCCGTCCTTCTGCGATTGGGTTGCCGGCTTGCCGTCCCCGGGATCCCAGACGGCGGCGTAGAACGCGTCCTGTGCACGCAATACCTGCAACACCACCCGGTGCCGCTCGCCGGATTCCTGAACCACGTCCTGAGCCATGGACTCCGCGTCCCCGATGGTGACACCCGAGCGGGCCAGCTCATCGAGTGCGTTGGTCACCAGCTCGCTGACGACCAACGTGCAGTCGTCGATCAACTCCGGGCCCATCCCCCACGCGGCCAACTGGTCAGCGGTGAACCGGCGAGCCCTGGCGACCGACGTCTTCAGCGCAGGCAGCGACAGTTCGACGACATCGGAGGTCGTCGAACTGGGCCGGAAGATCCACTCTGGCAGCAACCGCTGATCTGATGACGGCGGAGATGACACGAGCATGAGGACTCCTGGAGGTACGGGGCGCGGCGCCGCGTGCTGCGACGCCACGGGGAGTTGGGTAGAGCGGCGTGAGCGGGGTTGGCCGCCGACTGGATGACCGTGCGGCTCCGGTCTGCGGGCCTGTCGGCCAAGTAAGGAAGTTGCGAGAGCTGAGCGGCCAGCACGTCATGCCGCTGAGGCCGTCCCGGTTCGGGGGCGCCGCCAGATCGTGGCGGTGCGGCCGCACTGCAGGGCTCTTGGCCAGCGGAAGGGGTGTCCGGCGGGAGACGCGTTGGGCGCCCGTGCGTGGAGCCACAGAGTGCTCTGGGGCGCCGATGCCGCACCGTGCTCACCGTCCTCCGCTCAGGTTCCGATGAGTCGGGGCGCCCGCTGGTTGACAGCAGCCTTGAGGTGCCCTGACTGCCATCGAAACAGTGCTACGCGTCACGCATCATGTCAAGCGCTCTATGCAACTAACATGACAGAAGGTTGCATCGTGCTCACTTCCGGAAGCAGAATGTGAGTTGCATAATGCAGGGGCGCCATGTAGACACGTGAGCATGGGGACGGACTCAGGACCGGTGCTCAGCGGGTGGCTGCTCGGCAGGCGACTCGCCCAGGCACGAGAGGCGGCCGGCCTGACGGCGTCAGCGGTCGCGAAGAAGCTCGATGTCCATACGGCCACCCTTCGCCGGTGGGAGAAGGCCGAGGTCCTCCCGAACCGGGTAACTCTCTGGGCGCTGTGCGACTACTACGAGGTGCCGACGGAACAGCGCGCCGAGCTGGAGGAACTGCGCGAACGAGCAGATGAACCCGGCTGGTGGAACGGCAGCGGGCCATGGCCCGCTGCCACCGCCGAGCTACTGGGCATGGAAATCGCCGCAGTCCGGATCAGGGCCTGGGACCTGACCGCCATCCCCGGTCTGCTCCAGACACCCGAGTACGCCCGCCAGATCATGAAGGCTGCCGAGCCCAACGCCTCCCCCACTGTTATCGACGAAGGCGTCCGGCTCCGGATGAGCCGCCAAGAGCAGGTCTTCACCCGCGGCGTCCTCCGCGAAGCGACGTTCACGGTCGATGAGATGGCGATCGCTCGCATGCCCGGCGGCGTCGCCGTCCGCCGCGCCCAGATCGCGCGCCTGCTCTCGCCGGCCGACCCGGTGACGATCCAGATCGTGCCGTTTCGAGCCGGACCGCACCCCGCGCTGGGATCGTGGTTCACCTGCGATTTCGACGACGAAATGATCTCTACGGGAGTGTTCATCGAGGGCTCTGTCACCGGCCAGGCCCGAGTCGAGACCGACAAGGCCAGAATCGCCCCATACGACCAGGCATGGGCCTGGCTCCAGAGCAAAGCGCTCTCACCACAGAACACAGCCGAGTGGCTGACCAAGACGCTAGAAAGTATGAACGATGACTAATGAATCCGGCCGTAAGGCGCCCCGTGACATGGTGTGGCGCAAGGCGTCCCGATCGACGCAGGCATCGGGGAACTGCGTTGAAGTCGCGGACGATGGCCGCAGCGTCGGCGTGAGGGACTCCAAGGCCCCAGAGATCGGAATACTGACCCTAAGCCGATCCAGCTGGCGCAACCTTACCGACGCGATCAGGGCTGGGGACTACGACATTTAGGGTTTGGCCTCCGCCTTCCAGTGGAGGCCTCTAAGATCCATCTCAAGCTTTCGATCACAACAGAATTCACGACGCAAGGACAAGTCATGGAGCAGCCTCACTCCCGCATGTCCCTCTCCGACCCCGGCGTCCCCACGCCTGGGCGCATGTACGACTTCTTCCTCAACGGCCGCGACCACTACCCCGCCGACAGGGAAGCTGCGCTCAAGGTCCTGGAGAAGATCCCCGAGGCCCACTACATGGCACACGCCAACCGCGTGTTCCTGCAGCGAGCGGCCGGTGTGATCGCCCGTGCAGGCGTACGGCAGTTCATCGACGTCGGGAGCGGAATACCCACCGCCTGGAATACCCATGAAGTCGTGCACACCGTAAACCCCGACGCCAAGATCGTCTACGTCGACAACGACCCGGTGGTCTTGGAGGAGTCACGGGAAATCCTCCGCAAGCGAGGCGAGACCAACGCCATCTACGTCGATGGGGACGTGCGCAACCCCGAGTCCATCCTCCAGCACCCGGAAGTTCGTGACCTGATCGACTTCACTCAGCCGGTCGGGTACATGCACATCGCCATCTGGCACTTCGTTGGTGACGAATACAACCCGCCAGGACTCATTCGCCAGTACATGGAAGCGGTCCCTCCGGGGAGCTATCTCGCGCTCTCTCACGTCACCGCTGACAAGCAAGACGCCCAGAAAGTCGCACGCTTCAAGGAGGTCTACAGCAACACCCCCTCAGGGCTCCACTTCCGCACCATCGCCGAGATCGCCCGCTTCTTCACTGGCCTCAACTATGTGGCCCCACGCGACGGAGTTGAGGCGGATATCTCGTACGTGGACCTGTGGGGTAGCAAGAATCCCAGCGAGGTTGACCCGTCACACACCTGGTTGCCCTGCGGGGTCGCCTGTAAGCCCTGATGCCGCTCACACCGCCGACCGATAGCATGGCCTCGCTACTGCCAGGGGAAACCTTGGCACCCGGTACGCCGGCGTAAGCAGCACGCAACGGCCCGCCCAGTGCGGGCCGTTGACGTTTTTCCTCGTATGGAGGACCGAGCGGACCTTGCCGATCATTTCCGAACAACACCGCGCGGTCGCGATCAGTCGGAGTTACGGGTGACTTGGGTGAAGGACCAGGTGACGCTAGAAGCGGCGATCGCCGATGCTCGTCTCGCTGCGGTGGAGTTCGATGGGGCTCGGGCGTGGTTGGACTGCCGTGTCCGGCGGCTGCCGATGGAGCCGTTTGCCGCTGAGACGTGGGTTGTGGATCCCGCCCTCGGACATGTGCTTCTGGTCGAGCATCGTGTTCGCGGATGGGTTCCGCCTGGAGGCACGGTCGAGCCGGGGGAGACGCCGCGGGCGACTGCCGTGCGTGAACTTCGGGAGGAGACCGGGTTGCGAGGGGAGCTCATGACGGCCCCGGCGGCCGTGGCTGTTCGTTCCTTCCGTGCCGACTGGTCAGCGACGTTGAGTCTTTCGTACGCCGCCCTCATTGGCCGCGACGTACCCCTAATAGGGGAAGACGGTCAGCCGCCGAGGTGGTTCTCGTTGGAGGAGACGTGGGAGAGCGTGTTCCCCGAGGATCGTGACCGCATCCGCGCGCACGTGCGTCGGCTGGCGGCCGGGCGTGGGTCGTGACGCGCTGAGGTCGGCGTGTAGGCCCGTTTCGGAGGATCGGGGCTTTACCGCGCCTACTTGTCCGGTGGACCTCGAGTCAGGCTGCTAGGGCGGCGATGTGCTCGCGGTACTGGGCCGCGATGTTCGGCGATACGGGCCGCAGTTCGTGGGCGAGTGTCTGTGCCTGGTCGATGAGCAGGGGGACGCGCAGGTCTGGGGTGAGGGTTTCCAGTGCGTTGGTGGCGGTGTGGACGGCGGCGTCGGCTTCTCGGCGTGCGGCGAGCATTCGTGCGCGGTCCAGGAGGATGAGGGGCCGGTCCATCGGGTCGTTGCTGGGGTAGGCGGCCAGTGCGCTGTCTTGGGCGTCCCAGGCTTCGGGGGCGTTGATGCGGGTGAGGACCTGCGAGCGGTACATCAGCATTTCGGCCGGTGGGAAGCCCCAGAAGCGTTCGTCGGTGTGTGCGGGGGTGAGCCGGTCGAAGAGACGTTGGGCCTGGTCGAGGGCGCCGCGGGCCTGCTGCTCGTGGTTAGGGAGCGCGGCGTGGGCGCGGGCTGCGAGGCCGGCGAGTTGCGCGGCGGGCGCTGCGGTGGCGTCGCCGAGTTCGCGGCGGGCGTCGTGGGCGATCTTGATGACGCGGGCGGGGCTGGGGTGTTTGGCGTAGAGGGCGCCCATGGCCTGGGCCATGGCGATCCAGTACCGCTGGGTGAGGTCGCCGGAGTGGCGGGCGTATCCGGCGGCGGTGTGCAGCCATTCCCGCGCGGGCCGGTCATTGCCGAGGTCGGTGTGCAGTGCGCCGACCAGGCCGCACAGGCGGGCGGCGGTGAGGTTGAGGTCGCGTTCGCGGGGATAGGAGCGCGCCAGGTCGGCGAGGTCGGCCAGGTCGGGGGCCATGCGGTGCAGCAGGGCGGCGGGGGCGATGGTGCCGTAGTCGGCGACGTGGTCGGCGGCGATGCTCTGCCAGCGGTCGACTTCGTGGGTGGGCAGGGCGTGCCGCAGGTCGGTGCTCATGCGGCCGCGGATCTCATCGAGTGCGCCGAGCCCGGGGGATGTGGTGGGGAGCGCGGCGGCGATCGGCGTCACCGCGGCGATGGACAGGAACTGGCGACGTTCCACATCGTCCTCCTCGTCAGGTGACGCGACCGGTTGGGTGGTCGGGGCCCTGGAGATCAGCGTAACCGCGGGATCGTCGTTGGCGGCTAACCCCTAGCCGCTCCAATGTTGTGCGATACGTTTCGGAGGATCAGCTTCTAACGTTCCTGCTTATTCGCTGCGGCGTTTGCGGCGATGGAGGAGTCTGGCGATGGCCTGGTCTGTTTCGTTGACCGTGGGGTCGGCTCGTGCGGCGCTCCAGTCCGTTCGTAGACGTTCCAGTTCGTGATTGACGCGCGCGGACTCCACCATCGTCAGGTTGTCGAGCATGGATTTGATGGTCAGTGCGGCTGCTTCTGGCCGGTGCCGGCGGACCTGGAGGGCGGCGAGCCTGGTCCCGATGAGCGCCCGAGAACGACGCTGGTTGCTGGGGCGGCCGGGCAGGGATGCGGCGAGGTGTTCTTCGGCGGGTGCCAGGTCTCCGGTGTTGGCGAGCGTGGTGCCGGTCTGGTGGCGGAGGGCGGCGTGTGAGTAGGAGGAGCCGCTCCAGTCGGGGGACTGGGCGGAGGTTGCGCGTTCGAGGTCGCGTTCGGCGGTCCTCAGCAGGGTGCGGGCGGTGCGGGGGTCGCCGGCGGCCGCGCTGGCTTCGGCGGTCATGGCGGTGCACCATGACCGCAGTCTCGGTGGCGCGCTGGCGGGAAGGGAGCGCACGGCGGCTTCGGCGATGTCACGGCCGTGGGTGGGGTGCCCGAGTTCGACGCATTGCAGAGCCATGGCGCGCAATGTGCGTGCCTGCAGCCGGTAGTCGCCGGACTCGGCGGCGAGCCGTGCCGATTGGATGTAGTACTTCTGTGCGAGTCCGCAGGCGCCGGCGTCGGAGGCCATCCACCCGGCGAGATATGCCGTGTCTGCGGCGGCGGCGAACAGGGCTGCCCGGCTCGGGCCGGAGGCGTTGCGCAGCATCGGGACGACGTGTCCCGAAAGGTAGGTGGCCACTGCGGTTCTGGCGTGACCGCCTCCGAACCGGTCGTCCATGTCAGAGAACAGGGCGGTCATCTCTTTGATGCGGGCAGCGTCTGCGGTGCCTGCTCCGGTGGGAGTTCCGCCTGCGCCGCTCACCGCCGCGGCGGGTATCGCTGCGGCGGTGAGTGTGAACACCCCGGCGCTGAGGATGGAGCGCCGGTCGAGGTCGGTCATGTCGTATCTCCCCAGGTGGTCAAGCCAGGTCGCGGGGTCTCCCGTCCACGGGCTCTGCGGGGCCGTCCCGGTATCGGGCCAGCCCAGGTCCGTGGAGCCCAGTTGCGGGGCGCCAAGTAACCGGGCTGCGGCCTCGACGACGAAGGGGATCGCCTGCGGGGTCGGGGTTCGGCCGGTGAGCCAGTTCGCGATGGATCCCCGGTTGTATCGGGTGGCATACCCATTTTCGGCGGCGACGGTGTTGACCTGCTGGGCGAAGGCGGCGTAAGTCGCGCCGGTTCGGCGGATCACGGCGGCCAACTCCGGGTTGGTGATCGGTTTGGTGCGCGGCCTCGGCATCGTCGTTGACACCTCCCTGCCCACTATCGGGCGGCGGCCGCCGCCCGGCCAACCTTGCGCGCAGGCCGGTTCCCGCCGCCGTCGGAAGGGCGTGGTCACGCGGGCGAGGAGAGACACCGAGAGACACGCCGGCCTCTAGCCGCTGCGGGCGGCGGGGCGTTGTGTGGAACCGCAGCGACCTCTGGTGAGCAGGCGGTGATGGCGGTGACCGAGTCGGACGTTCAACGGACCTTCGAAGTGTTCTACCGGGTTCCTCGGGTCGGGCAGATCCGGTTGTCGGACGGCGGCGGGCCCTTCGGGTTCGACATTCACTTGGCACTGCTGGTGGACGAGCTGATCGGCACGCTCGGGTGCGATGCGATCTGCGAAACCGGCTGCTTCGTCGGTGACACCACCTACTACTTGGCGGCTCGGTACCCGGGGCTGCCGGTGCACTCCTGCGACGTCGATCCGCGCCACGTCGCTGTCACGCGACGCCGCCTCGCCCACCACGGCAACGCGACCGTGACGTGCCGCGACTCTCCTCGGCTTGTCGCCGAGGTCCTCGGCCGCCGCACCCGCCCGCTGTTCTTCCTCGACGCGCATTGGGGCGCCCAGTGGCCGCTGGAGCAGGAGTTGGAACTGCTGGCCGCCTGCGCGGCGGCTGGCGGCGCGGTCGCGGTCGTCCACGACTTCGACATCGGCCACCCCCGTTTCAGCTACGACAGCTACGACGGGCGTGACTGCGGGCCCGGCCTGCTGGCCGCACTGGCGCACCCGCCCCAGGTCTACTTCGCACCGCGGCCGGACGGACCGTGGCCGCTGCCGTGCCTGCAGACCGGACGCCGCGCCGGCGCCGCGGTGATCGCCTTCGGGCTGGACGACACGCCGCTCCGCGATCACCCACTCCTGGACGCGCGGACCGTGCCCGCTCCCGAGCCGACCGTTCCTGTCGCCCGCTGAAGGGATCCTCTGTGATGGCCTCCGCCTCCGCCGCGCTGACCCGCCACGACCTCGCCGACCCGCTTCGGCTGCTGGGCGGGCTTCCGTTCCTGGACGAGGGGTTCCGGCACGGGCGGCTGCTCGCCGGCGCCGCCGCCGTCCGCCACACCCTGGCCCGGCAGCAGGGCGGCGCACGGGGGGACATGCCGCCGCAGGGGTGGTTGACGCCCTCCGCGGTCTACGCGCTGCGGAACTCGCCACCGATGCCCGCCCGGCCGCTCCCTCCGGTCCGCCGCGCAGCGATCACCAGTGGCCTCGCCGAACTCGAAGAGTTGGTTCCTGCGTGGATGCCGCTGCTGCGGCTGCCCGTCCGGTACGCGCGGTTGTTCCCCGACCGGGGTGCGATCTCGGCGTCGTCGCGGGCTTGGCCGCAGCATGTGCTCCTCGCCGAGGCCGCGTTCAGCACCGCCGCCGAGCTCCGCGAGCAGCTCGTGCACGAACTCGCCCACCAGTGGCTGTACCTGATCCAGGAGATGTGGCGCCTGGCACCCCTGGACGCGCCGACGGTCACGCTGCCGTCGGGAACGGCCGGGCGGAGCCCGGACGAGGCGTTGGGCGCCGCGCACGTCGCCGCCGCCCTCATCCGCCTCTACCGGGCGACCGGAGACCACGACCGGGTACGGGCTCTGACCGCATACGGGACCGGATGCCTGGGCACCGCCCGGCGCCTGACTCCGGCCGGGCAACTGCTCTGCGACCACATCGCCGCTCACCTGACCGACCCCGGCTCGGCTCGCGCGGGATAGCCCACTCGGCCGGACCGTGCACCTTCCACCAGAGAAAGGACTGTGGCTGTGACCGTGACCGATCACTCTCCCCCGAGGCCCTCGGCCGCCGGACCGGCATTGCCCACCGGACGGCCGGTGATGCAGATGTGGAGGACCCCCGTCTACCAGGCCGACTGCCCCGGCGCCGCCGAGCACCTCCCGGTCCTGCGGGAGATGATCCTGGAGGCGGAGAAGACCGACACCCAAGCCGCCAACTTCGGCGGGATCGACGCGATCAAGTCGTCCCAGACGATGCTGACCTGGGACCACCCCTCGATCGAGTGGCTCAAGGTCCAGATCGCCGCCGCCGGCGACGCGATGACCCGCGCGGTGCTGGGCGACGCCGCCGCCGAAATCGGCGACCACGACGTCAACGCCGAAGCCTGGGCCGTGGTGTACCGGTCCGGTGGGTCCCTGCGGCCCCACACCCACCACGACTCGGCATGGTCGGGCGTGCTGTACGTGGCCGCCGACCCCAGCAGCGACACCGAGGCCGGGTACCTGCAGATGCTCGACCCCCGCCCGGCCGCCGTCGGCCGGATCGCCTCCCCCGGCGTCGTCCGCTACTCCCCCATCCCCGGCCGGATGATCGCCTTCCCCGGCTGGCAGCCCCACTCGGTGAAGGCGACCGCGACCGACGCGCGCCTGCGGATCGCGATCGCCTGGAACATCGCCTACCACGAGCGCTGGAGCCGGATGTCATGACGCTCACCACTCCCACCACCGCCCAGACTGCTGCTGGCTCCGTGCGGGATCGGCGCGCCTGCGGCGACACCGGCCCGGCCGTCCGGCAGCACTGGGGCACCCCGGTCACCGTCGTCGAACTCGACCCCGCCGCGCTGCTGTCGGAGGCGGCCGCCGAGGTCGACGCCGACGGGCCGGCCCTGGACCTCCTGCCGCCCGGCGACATCATCACCGACCTGGACGCCGCGGCCGCGCAGTTCCGGGCCTCCTTCGACGCGCTCGCCGACACCTACGGCCCCGACCTCGCGCCCGCGATCAGCAGCGTCGACATCCAGGTGGAGGTCTGGCGGCACGGCCACGACGTGCCCGCCACCGGCCACCCCGCAGACCTGGTCGCCTGGTGGGTGCTGGCGGCCAGCCCCGCCCCGACCCACACCGAGTCCGGCGCCATCGCCTTCGCCGACCCCCGCGCCGGATCGCAGATGACCGCGATGCCCGGCCTCCCCTGGGGACGGCAGCTGATGATCCGGCCCGTGGCCGGCGCGCACGTCGCCGTCCCGGGTTGGCTCACCTCCTCCGTCGTCCCCCTCGAACACGGCCAGTACGTCCTGGTCGCGGTCGCCTCATCCGTCCGGTGATCCGCCGGCGAACCCCGCACCGTGCCGGGCCCACCCGGCACCGACAGGAAAGGAAGATGCCCATGACGCTCCCGGAGAAGGCCGCCACCAGCCTGCGGCTGGAGGCCCCGGGCCTCGGCTACGGCCTGAACGACGGGGAGGTCGACCAGCTCCTGGCCGCCACCGACGCCGGGCTGATCGTCCCCGAGACGCCGTGCGACAAGGGGATGCAGGACAACTACGCCCTGCGCCACGACGCCACCGCGCCGCTGCCGGCGACGGCCTGACCGACACGCCCGACCCCGTCGGGTGAGCGGCCCCACAGACCCCGCCGCGCACCCGAAAGGAACCTGCTGCTCAACCGGCCCGGCCGGAACCCGCCCAAGGGGCGGCTCCGGCCGGGTCTCGTGCGATCAAGACCGAGTTAGCCCTGCCACGTCCCACCAGCCCCGCTGATCGCCGTAGGCTCATGGGGTCGTCTTCAGCACCCGGCCCCGCTCTCGCGCGGCGGCCCGCGTGAAAGGGCTCAGCGTTGGCTGATTCGTTCGCTCACCTGCATGTTCACACCGAGTACAGCATGCTGGACGGCGCTGCGAAGATCAGCCCCCTGGTGGCCAAGGCCGCCGAACTCGAAATGCCCGCGGTCGCGATGTCCGACCACGGGAACATGTTCGGGGCCTACGAGTTCTGGAAGGCCGCCAACAAGACGGGTATCAAGCCGATCCTGGGGATCGAAGCCTACGTCGCACCCGAGTCCCGGTACCTGCAAAAGCCCGTGCTGTGGGGCGAGCCGCACCAGCGCAAGACCAACGAGGCGACCGGCGAAGGCGGCGACGTGTCGGCCTCGGGGACTTACACGCACAAGACGATGTGGGCCCGTGACGCCGCAGGTCTGCGGAACCTGTTCCGGCTGTCCTCGCTGGCCAGCCTGGAAGGGCACTGGAAGAAGTACCCGCGCATGGACGACGAGCTGCTCGCCGAATACGGCAAGGGGATCATCGCCACCACCGGCTGCCCGTCCGGCGCGATCCAGACGCGGCTTCGGCTCGGCCAGTTCGACGAGGCGCTGAAGGCCGCCGCGACCTACCAGGAGATCTTCGGCAAGGAGAACTACTTCCTGGAACTGATGGACCACGGGCTGCCCATGGAGCGGTACGTCCGCAACGGCCTGCTGGACATCAGCGCCAAACTGGGGATCCCGCCGCTGGTCACCAACGACTCCCACTACGTCACCGAGGACCAGGCCCAAGCGCACGACGCGCTGCTGTGCGTAGGCGTCGGCAAGCAACTCTCCGACCCCGACCGGTTCCGATTCTCCGGATCGGGCTACTACCTCAAAACAGCCGACGAGATGCGGGCAGTGGACTCCTCCGACGCCTGGCAGCAGGGATGCCGCAACACCCTCCTGGTCGCCGAGATGGTCGACCCCTACGACGAGGTGTTCGCCCGCCGCGACCTGGCCGCCAAGTTCCCCATCCCCGACGGCGAAACCGAGTCGACGTGGCTGCGCAAAGAGGCCATGGCCGGAGCGGTCAAACGGTTCGGCGACCCCGTACCGGCCGAGGTCCTGGAACGGATCGAGTACGAACTCAAGGTCATCGACGACATGGGCTTCCCCGGCTACTTCCTGGTCGTCAGCGACATCTGCCGGTACGCCAAGAACAACGGGATCTGGCTGGGCCCGGGCCGAGGCTCGGCGACCGGCAGCATGGTCTCCTACGTCACCGACATCACCGACCTGGACCCGCTGGAGCACGGCCTGATCTTCGAGCGGTTCCTCAACCCCGAACGCGTGTCCATGCCCGACGTCGACCTCGACTTCGACGACCGGCAGCGCGAGCAGATGATCGCCTACGTCACCGAGAAGTACGGCCGCGACAACGTCTCGCTGATCATCACCTACATGAGCATCAAGTCCAAGGCCGCGGTCAAGGACTCCTGCCGCATCCACGGGCTCCCCTTCGCGCTCGGCGACAAGATCACCAAGGCATTCCCGCCCGCAGCCGGCGGCAAGGAGATCCCCCTGGCCGCGGTGTTCGACGACAAGCACCCGCGCTACTCCGAGGCGACCGAACTGCGCCAGCTGTACTCCGACGACGTCGACGTCAAACGAGTCATGGACACCGCAGTCGGCATCGAGGGACTGACCCGCGGCACCGGCGTCCACGCCGCAGGCGTGATCTTGTCCTCCCAGCCGCTGATCGACGTGATGCCCATCCACCAGCGCCCCGACGACGGCGCCCGCATCACCGGGTTCGACGGCCCCAGCTGCGAAGAACTCGGGGCCCTGAAGATGGACTTCCTGGGCCTGCGCAACCTCACGATCCTCGGCGACGCCATCCACAACGTACAGGCCAACCGCGGCATCGAGGTCAAGCTGACCGACATCCCGCTGGATGACGAGAAGACCTACGAACTGCTGCGCTCAGGCTGGACCCTCGGCGTCTTCCAGCTCGACTCCTCGATGATGCGGGACCTCACCAAGCTCATGGCACCCACCCGATTCGAGGACGTCTCCGCCGTCCTGGCCCTCGGGCGACCGGGCCCGATGGGCGCCAACGCGCACGTCAACTACGCGCTGCGCAAGGCCGGCCAACAGGAGATCACCCCGATCCACCCCGAGCTGAAGGACGCGCTGGAGCCGATCCTGGGCACCACCTACCACCTGGTGGTGTACCAGGAGCAGGTCATGGCGATCGCACAGCAACTCGCCGGCTACACCCTCGGCGGCGCGGACCTGCTGCGCCGCGCGATGGGCAAGAAGAAGAAGGAGGAGATGGACAAGCAATGGGCCATCTTCTCCGCCGGGATGGCCGACAAGGGCTACTCGGCCGAAGCCGCCACGGCCGTCTGGGACGTCCTGGTCCCCTTCAGCCAGTACGGGTTCAACAAGTCCCACACCGCCGGGTACGGGATGGTGTCGTACTGGACCGCGTACATGAAGGCGAACTACCCCGCCGAGTACATGGCCGCGCTGCTGACCTCCGTCGGCGACAACAAGGACAAGATGGCGGTCTACCTCGGCGAATGCCGCCGCATGAAGGTCAAGGTCCTGCCGCCGGACGTCAACGAGTCCATCGGCGTGTTCGCCGCGGTCGGCGACGACGTCCGCTTCGGGCTGGGCGCCATCCGCAATGTCGGCGACAACGTCGTCGACGGCATCGTCACCGCCCGCAAGGAACAAGGCGCCTACACCGACGTCGGAGACTTCCTGAACAAGGTCCCGATCGCGGTGTGCAACAAGCGCGCCATCGAATCGCTGATCAAGGCGGGCGCCTTCGACGGTCTCGGCCACGAGCGCAAGGCGCTGATGATGGTGCATGAGGCCGCCGTCGAATCTGTGATCAGCGAGAAGAAGAACGCCGCCCACGGCCAAGACTCGCTATTCGGCGGTCTGGACGACGCTGACGCCTCATCACCGCTCGCCGTTGCCGTCCCCGAAGGCGACGAGTGGGACAAGGCGACCCTGCTGGCCTTCGAGCGGGAGATGCTCGGCCTGTACGTCTCCTCCCACCCCCTGGACGGCGCCGAACGCATCCTGGAGAAGAACCGCGACGCCACCACCGCCGACGTCACCGACGGCGGCCGCCAAGGCATGGTGCGACTCGCCGGGCTGATCTCCAGCGTTACCCGCAAGGTCACCAAACAAGGAAACCCCTGGGCGATCATCAAGCTCGAAGATCTCCACGGCTCGATCGAGGCGCTGTTCTTCCCCTCCTCCTACCAGCTCTACAGCGCAGCACTCGCCGAGGACGTCGTCGTCAGCGTGCTGGGAAAAGCGAACGAACGCGACGGAAGCGTCTCATTGAACGCGCAAGAGATGCAGGTCCTGGACGTGTCAGCAGCCACCGGTAAGGAACCGCCAGTCGTCATCAGCGTCCCGAACGAAAAGATCAACCACGAGACGGTATTCGAGCTCAAGCGCGTCTTGAAAGCACACCCCGGAGAAGCGCCAGTCCACCTGGCCTGCATGGGACCCGGCGGCCGCGGCAAGCTCTACAACCTGGAGTTCTTCCAGGTGAACGCCACCTCAGCGTTCTTCGGCGACATCAAGTCCCTGTTCGGGGCCGGCGCAGTCCGCCAATGACCCCCGAAAACCAGCACGACGAGCGCGGCGGCAGACCCATCGACGTGGTCTCCGCCGCGCACCCGCCCGCCTGCCCCTCCTGCGGAGAATCAGGACTGCTGTCGGCCCGAGTCCCCCACGACATCAAAAGGCCAGACGGACACATCATCCACGGCACGACCCAAGTCGTCCTCTGCCAGACCTGCGACGCCAGCGCGCCCGCCGCCGGCGCACTAATCACCTACTTCCACGTCCACGGCACGATCGACACCGACACCATCGACCAGGCAGCCGACCTCATCGGCGCGTGGGTCAACTCCATCTACATACCGCCGCCGGACATCGACCAGATCGACGCCGAAGCCGAAGCATGGCGCAGAGGCGAACTGTAGCTACAGTCCGATCCAGCCCATACCTCTGGGTGAACGAGTGGGGCCGCCCTCCGCCAGGAGGACGGCCCCACTACGTCGGTGATTAGCGACGTCGTATCAGCGATGCTGAGCGGCACACGCCAGAATGGCCCAGCCCAGGCCGATGACGGCTTGTCCAAGGCATCTCTTGCCGTGGAGACCGGTTGCTTGATTGAGTATCTCGGCCGCGCGTGCTAGCGCGTCGTTCTGCTGGGGCTGTGCGGGGCCTTCGAGGAGTACCCGGCCGAGGTCGGCCAGGTCGGCGAAGGGCTGTTCGTCGTCGATGGCGTGGCGGCCGTCGTCGGCTCGCCGCAGCCAGATGCGGCCGAGACGGGCACAGGCCCAGATGCGCGTGTCCTTGCGGTCGCCGGGACGAGAAGGCTGCCGGAGGCGGTAGATGAGTACCGTCACGACTCCGTCGGCGTCGATCACCGGGTGCATCACCGGCTGGATCGCCAGGTTCTGCAGGTGCTTGTTCAACGCGGCGAGGTCGCGGGCGGCTTCGCTTTCCCGCTGTGCTCGCTCTGCTGCGCGGACGAACCGGAAAGCGGCACGGGCCTGGTCAGCCAGGGCGTGCTGGTGGAGGTCGCGGAACGCGCTGGTCTTGTCGGTCATGCGGCCGCCCTCGCGGGGTCGGCGACGGCTGGGGTGGTGGCGGTGTGGCGGGTTCGTTCGTACTCGTTGAGGACGTGTTCGGCTTCGGCGGCCAGGCCCTCGATGAGGTGGCGTACGTCGTTCAGCGTTCCGCCGACCGGGGTGGGGTCCTGCTGGCAGGCGGCGATGGCCAGCCGGTCCAGGAGCGCGCGGGCTTGGGGGACGGCATCGGCGATCCGGTCGCGCGCGTGGTCGAGTTCGGTGCGGGTCATCATGGGTGTGCATCTCCTTGAGGGTGATGTGGGGGCGGGCGCCAGGGCTACCAACCAGTGGCGCCCGCCCCGGGAACGGTCAGGTGTGCTGATCGATCTGCTTGCAGGCTTTGGTGATGTAGTCGCGGAGCTGCCGCATCGACAGGTCCGAGCCGTGTTGGCGGGCGAGTTCGGCGAACTCGGTTCCGGCGCCGCGGCGGGGTGCGCCTTGGGCGTCGCGGTGGAGGACGAACGCTGTGGCGGCCGCGGCGACGTCGTCGGTGAGCAGTGTCCGCCAGTCGGCCGACAGGTCCCGGATGTTGTGGCGGTCGGTTGTGGCGGCGCCGATGTGCGGGCTGGGTGTGGCGGCCTCCTCGGTTGTGGCGGTGTGGCGGTGTGGCGGGGCGGCGAGGCGGGAGGGCTCGGCACCCGGTGTGGCGGGTCCAGTGGCGGACGCAGAGGGCGCTTCTTGTGGCGGCTGTGCACCGCCACTTGAGCCTGTGCTGCCGGTATCCCCGGTGGTGAGGGGTTTGGCGGTGCGGGCTGTGGCGCTGTGCGAAGACCGCGCGGTGGGCGGGACAGCGCCGTTCTTGGAGGCCGGGTCGGCGGCCGGGGTACTGGCGGGCGTTTGGCGAGCGGGTGCCGACGCCGCCACTGTGGCGGTCCCGGACGGGACCGGTGCACCGCCAGTGCGGGTTCGGGGCGCAGCGGAAGCCGCCTTCTGGCGGCCGGAACTGGCGGGCGTCGTGGCGGTCTGGCGGACCCGTTGCGGACCGGGGGCGTGGCGGTGTGGCGGGCCGCTTCGTTCCGGGCCGCCAGAGCCCGCGCCCACAGTGGCGGGCGAAGTGGCGGGCGAAGTGGCGGTGGCGGCGGATGTACTGGCGAGGACTTCGTTGAGCGCCAGGAGGCTGGCGAGGTCGAGCATGGCGGCGAAGATCATGCCCCATCGCCCGGCGATCGGCTCCAGGACCTCGTAGATCGCGCGGACGCTCAGCGCCATGGCGGCGATGAAGACCACGCCGGTCAGGGCGCGCTTGAGCCGTCCGCCCTGCTGGATCGCGATCAGGTGCGACAGCATCATGGCGACCAGGACCGGGGCGACGCCGTACAGCACGGCGAGCGGGACCGCCACGCTGTGGGCGGCGGCCTCGGTCAGCGCGTGGCCGATATTGAAGGCCAGGGAGATCGAGGAGGTCAGCAGGAGGATCGCCCAGCCCCAGCGGCGGGCCGACGCCGGGTTGCCGGCCGCCATCACAGCCACCCCCGGTCAAGGAGGAGACGGCCGCCGGCGGCCGCGCTTGGGCGGCTGCTGCGGGCTGGGCGGCAGAGATTCACCTGGATCTCCCTGTTCCTCGTCGTCATGAGCGGCTGGACTGGGGTCCCCGGTCGGCGACCGGAGGTGGTGTTACGGCAGGTCACGGCGGGTGTCACGCAGGCGCGACGGCGGGTGTCACGCGGGGTGTCACGCCGGGGTGTCATGGCCTGTCACCCATGCGCTGACCTGGGAACGCGCCGCGCGTAACACCCCCGGGCCCCCTGGGGGGCGTCACACCGCTGGGCGATCGCGGTGACCACTCCCCCTTGTTGATCTTGGTCATGGGGTCTCGCCCGCCTCGTCTGCGCCTGTGTCGGGCGCCCGCACGATGAAGTAGCCCGAGCCCTTCTCGTCGTGCTGGAGGTGGCCGCTTTTGACCAGCTCCCGCACCCACTTGTTGGCCCAGGACCGGCTGAGCCCGGCCTGCTGCCACAGGTCTGCCAGCTCGGCGACCCGGAACTTGTCGCGTCCCTCGGCGTGCCAGCGAGCGATCCGGGCGTAGAGGACCTGGCGGGCCCGCTGCGGGGTCATCGGGCGGCTGGGCTCGCGGGCGAAGGAGACCCCCTCGTCGTTGGCGGGCGGGAGCTCCTCGTCCAGCCCTGCCTGGTTGGCTGGGTTGGGGTCGGGAGTGGTGACGTGCTCCTCGATGACCCCGTCTACGTCCCAGGGCAGGTCGTCATCCGGCGTCTGGCCGCGGTCATGGTCGTCGCGCGCCGGCGTGGGCGCGCCCGTGTCGGCCGCCGCGGCGGGCCCGGTAGCGGGCACGGCGGTCGGCACAGTGCGCGGGACCTGGGCGAGCTTGCGGGTGGACGCGCAGACCTGCTTGGCGGCGGCGGGGAAGGCGGCGGCGTGCGCGGTCATCTGCGCATGGCCGTCCTTGCCCCAGTCGAAGGTCCGCAGCGGCATCGCGATGCGATCGGCGGGGATGGAAGGTGCGTGCAGGTAGGCCATGCCCTGGTGGTCGGCCATCCACAGCTCGGGCCGGACGCTCTTGATCTTGTACTGCGCGGGGGTGAGGGTGAACTCGCGATCGTCGGCGTCGCTCAACCCGAAGCACATCTTGTAGAGCAGCTTGCGCAGCGCGGTCGGGAGCTGGTCCCAGGTCGCCACCTGCAGCGAGAACACGATGCTGATTCCCGCCGACCGGGCGATGCGCAACAGCTTGATGGCGTCGTCCAGGTTGAGCGCCGCAAGGACGTCGGGGCACTCCTCCAGCCACACCACCCAGTAGGTCAGGCCGCAGCCCGATTCCCACTTGTTCAGCCCCTTGCCGCTCAGGTAATCGGTCCGGGCCTTGACCTCGGCCAACACCTCGGCCAGCAGCTTGCGGGCGCCCTGCTCGGTGGTCTCCAGACGGTGCAGACCCGCCGCCAGCGGACCGAGGGTCTGCTGGCCCTTGGTGACGTCGGCGCCGAACACCGCGACGTCGTGCCGGGTGATGACCTCCCCCAACAGGTTCCAGGCGCCGCCGAAGCTCTTCCCCGCGCCGGTCATACCCGAAATCTGCAGATGGTGACCGGTCATCACGTACTCGACGTCGTTGCCGTCCTGCCAGATGCCCGGCCGGAGCGGTTCGCAGATCGAGCCGCCGGGCCGGTACGGGCCAGGCCAGGCGACCGGGTACTTCAGCAGCCGGGGGTCGGTGAGGGTCATGTCGGCGACGTCGGCGCGGTCCTCGTTGGCGGTCGCCAGAATCGAGCCGGGCGGCATGCCCATGGCCGATTCCATCGCCGGGGCTGCCTTCTGCACGTCATCGGCGGTCTTGCCGCCGGCGAGCTGCATCTGTGCGGAGACCCGGTGCTGCTCGGCCCGCTTGGTGCGCAGTGCAGCACCGTCGAGCCCGACTGTTTTGGCGTGCGGGGCGAACAGGTCGCGCAGTCGGTCACCGCCCGGTTCACCGTTGCTGGTGCGGATCACCGCGCGCAGGTTCCAGGTGAGCGCCAGCGCCGCCCACCACACCGGAATGAACGGTGAGACGGCGACGGCGTTCCAGGCACCGATCACGGTCGCCAGGATGAGCCACGCTCCGGCGGACGCGGCGGTGATGGTGCCGTGCCAGCGTCCGTACCGTCCCCGCTCATGGGTGTGGTGCCACGTCAGGCTCGCCAGGCCGATCGTTGCCGCGGTCAGCGCCGACACCGCCCACGGCAGCGTCGCGGCCTCGGACCAGGCGCGGTGTGCGATCCAGCCCGCGATCCAGCCGATCGGCAGCGCCAGCCAGGGCGGCAACAGCACTAGGACCGACGAGACGGCCACGGTCACGGCGCGCTCGACCGCGGCCTCGCGCGCCCGGACCAGAGTGCCGGTGCCCTTGCTCATGGAGATGTTCCCTTCAACGGGTCGGGAAGCGTCAGGCTTCGGGGTCGAACCGGGGGCGGCGGTTGCGGGCGGCCTCGAACGGCTCACCGAACTGGGTCTGGTACTCGGCCCAGAACCGCACCGTCTCCAGCGCGGCCCCGTTGCAGGCCTCGGCCGCCCGGCGGAGCCGGTTGGCGACCTTCCACGCCTTGACCCGCACGTCCAGGCCGAACAAGGCGGGATGACCCTCGATGGAGCGCAACGCGAACTTGGCGTCCTCGGCCGCCCCCTCGAAGATGTCGCGCAGGTCGCGCATCACGGCTTTGCCGGTTTTGGAGAACTGCTCCAGGTCCGAGGGCTTCTGGAACTCGATCCGCTCCAGGTCGGAGGGGTTAGCCACGGGTGCCTCCCCGGGTTTCGGCTGGCAGGTCGTCCTCTACGCACTCGGCGTCGATCGCGCCGTGGTAGCCCCGGCGGAACTCATCGGCCACGACCCGAACAAGGCGCCCGGTGACGCCGCGGCGGCGCAGCGACAGCAGCGCGCAGAGCAACGTCAGTGCGGCATCGAGCAGCAGGCCGACGACAGCGGCCAGGCCGCGCGCCACGGCGCGGAGCCGTCCGCCCTCCGGCTGGGCCGGTGCGGTGGCGTACGCAGTCGGGTCGAGAGGGTCGTGCACCGCAGAAGTCCTCATGGCGCGGCACCGCTGGGCGATGTGGCGGGCGAGGATGCGCACGCAGGCGACCAGGGCGGCGGCCGCGATGACCGCCGCCGTCTCCGGGATGGTCAGCGCGCCACCGTGCGTGCCCGCCGCGAGGGCCAGGAGCAGCAGCACGACCGAAACGGCCACGCGGGTCCGGGAGGGGCGCTTCAACCCGATCGCCTCCCCCACCGCGTCCGCCGCGCAGGGACACCGCACGCCACCCGGATCGGCCCGAGCCGGAACCCGTCGCGGGTGCGCACCACCCGAGAGCGGGCCCCCGCTCCGACGAGGACGCCCACAAGCACCGCGGCGTCGTGGCGGATCGGGGTGAAGGCGCCGATCAGCAGGTAGGCGATGCCGCCGATCGACGCGCACAGCATCAGCGCGTACAGAGCCGGGCGCAGCCGCCCCACCGGGGCACTCACGCGCCACTCCCCCGCGCGCCGCCCCGCGTGGGGCCGTCTTCGTCGATCGGCCACAGCAGGTCCAGCACCGAGGTCCCCGCGAGCCAGAGGGCCCGCATCTGGCGCAACTCCCCGCCGGTGAACCCGGCGCGGATCCGCTGGTCGCGGTCGGTCCCCAGCACACCGGCGCGCATCTCCCGCTCCAGGCACTCGGCCCGGACCGGGCACCATCCGCAGGCGCCGATGGCGTCCTCCCCGACCCGGCGCGCCTTGGCGATCGTGGTGGCCTCCGGTTCCCAGGCGTCCGGGGTCGGGGAGTTCGCGCACCGCGACAGCGGACCGGACACCAGGGCCTCCAGGTCGACGCTCGGCAGCGACGCCGGAGCGGACCGGCGGTCCGGCGCCGGCGGCGTCTTGCTGGCCGTGGCCTGAGCGGCCCGGCGGGGCCTGGGGACACGGGGGTGGGATGGGCCCGCTGGATCTGCTGGCCGCGCGGGCTCTACCTTGAGCATGGGTCGGCTCCTCTCGCTGGGGTTGGCGACCCGCCCGCGGTCTCGGTGTTGCAGCACCGAGACCGCTTTGCGTTTACCGGTCATCGAAAGACACGGGACAACTGTCCCGGGACTTTCACGGCAGATTTTGGCCCCTGCGCACGGCAGATGTCAAGCGCGATCACGCGACGGTGCCCGAAACCCCGGTCTCACAGGGAGCGTCGACGCAGGCCGGACGGCTACTCTTCAAAGTCTCGGGACATTGAGGAACAGGGGCACACCCGCACATGTCGGAGCGCTACGAGTACGAGAGGGTCGCCGCCAAGATCGGCGAGGAGATCGCGAAGGGCACTCGCCCACCGGGATCGATGCTGCCGTCGATCCGGGACCTGATGGCCACCTACAAGGTGTCCAAGACGACTATGGAGAACGTGATCCGGCTGCTGTCGGACCGGGGCCTGGTCCGCGCCGAGCGCGGCCGCGGCACGGTCGTCCTCGACCGGCAGGGCGGCCATCCGACCAGGGTGCGCGTCACCCAGTCCGCGGTCGCGGCCGCGCCCGAGGACGACGATCTAGAAGACTGGGAAGCCGCCTGCGCAGAGCAGGAGCGGACCGGCGCGCTGGTCACCGTCGCTGTGAGCGAGGGCCAGGCCCGCGACGACGTCGCCGCCCGGCTCCAGCTGGCAGACACCGGCCGCCGGGTCATCCGCCGCTTCAAGCATGCCCGCTTGGACGGCCGGCCCGCCCAGCTCCAGACCGCCTTCTACCCCGTCGAGAGGTTCGGCGGCACGCCCTTCGCCGAGGAACACCGCCTGACCACCGGAACCTACGCGGCCATGCGCGAACTCGGCTTCACGCCGGCCAACCGCGACGAGGTGGTGTCCGCCCGCGGCGCGACCCCCGAGGAGGCGGTGGAACTGCGCATCCGGCCCGGCTCCCCCGTCCTGGTGATCGAGCGGCTCACCCGCGACGACCAGGGCGTCCCGCTAGAACTCCTGCGGATCGTCGCCGACTCGCTCCGGACCGAGCTGGCCTACGAGGACCTGCCACTCCCCCGGCCGTAACGCCGCCACCGCCCACGTACCGGCCCCGCGGACCGGCTCCCACGAGCCTCCTCAGCAGCCGATGCGCTCGTGCGACACGCGCACCCAACTGGATCTTGACAGGTGGCCACAACGGTGGCAAAGTCCACGGATGAAAGTCCCGAGACTTTGACACAGTGCGAGGACAGGACGACGCGCGTTTCGGGCGGCGTGCCTCACACCATTAGCCTCAACAGGGGTGTACTGTCCCGGGACAGGACGGGATTCGCAGCCCACCGGGCGCGTGGAGAACGTCTGAAAAACTCCAGAAACGACAGCAGCGGCGACCGTCCGCAGCCAGTTCGATCGGTCGGGCAAACCGATCAAGCTGGTTTCAGGCGAGACGCCGCCGCTGTGCCGGAGCCGGAACCTTGTAGGAGAGGTCCCGACCCCCGGCCCCCTCGGTAAGAGCCATCCTCCAACCGGGAGACCACTTATGAGAGTACCCGAAAGCGGGTGCTGCGCAACGGGCGACACGCCCCATGCGCCCTGTGCGACCAGTTCGCACGCTGTGCGACCGCGTGCATCGCGGCGCTCGACCGCTCTCCCCCGCCCCGGCCGAAGGCTGCGCGTGGCGACACTGAGCGTTCTCAGACCTTCTTACCGGTCCGCCCCCAGCCCGCGTTCCGACGTTCTTCCGGACGCGATTGCTTTTATCACCGCCGCTGGCTCTTCGAGCCCTGCTCTGGGGCGCCGGGCCGGTAGGGCGCCGGTCGGCCGGGAGGCCGGCCGGTCGGCTGACGTCCCCGCTGGAGGCCTATGAAATGAGTAAGCGCCCCAGCGGGGCGCTCATCTCATCTCCAATATCGGGTCCCACGGTCCGAGATCCGCAGCTCGCTCTTTGGTTGGTCGCCATCTGAGCTGACGGGTCAAGGCCAGGGCCAAGTCATGTCCGGAGGAAGACGATAGCAAGTCGTCCCCCGGCTAGCCAACTATTCCCTCACGGCACTTCGTCGGCGAGGCCACGGCTGGCCGTCTCACGTACCCCAGCACCCGTATCCGGGATCGACCCGCAGGCACTCCCTGCACATTCGTTCCCCGCATCGGGCTGGGCGATCACCCGTGCAGTCAAAGACCTGGTAACTCTGCATGAGGCAGCGAAGGCACCGCGGCATACCGCGCTCGCAGCCGCCGGCCCCCAGGTCGACGCCGCATGCCTGGTCGCCACCAGACGCTGGTTTGCTCGCCTACGGGTCACGCCGGCAGTCGTGTGGCAACGGACCTACCGCGCCGTCCAGGCCGCGCGGCGATGCGCAGGCAAGCGCCGCGGCTACGTCGGCGTTGTCCCCGACGACTGCCGCCGAGCGAACACCACCACGGACGCGTTCCGAGGCCTTCAACTCGCTCTGGAGTACTGCGGCCGCCGGGCCGATCACCTGGCCAACGTCGAAAGCACCGCCAGGGCACTGCTCGCCTACACGGACCACGACAACCTGATCGCCCGGCCAGGCCACGACAACATCTTGAAGGCCACTCCACAATCTCGCCGCACCCTGCAGCGGTCCATCGACACCCTGCACGAGCTTGGACTCCTGATCACCGTGGAAGAGGGCACCACCCCATGGCTGCGCAGGGCCCGACTGCGCCCAGGGCAGACAGATCCTTACGAGCACCAGGACAACCGCGCCGAGGTGTACCGCTGGATCGTGCCCCGCTGGGTCGACGACCTCACCGCAGTCGAGACCGAGAGCTCCGATTCAACTTCAACCGACCTAAGTGGCACCCCTTCCCGCCCCTCTCCGAAGGAGAGGGCGGGAAGAACTGATACTTCCTGCCGAAGGCAAACCTCAGGTAGTTACACGCGCGCGCGGAATCAGCGGCCGCAGGCGGCCGGGAAGCCAAACACTCGACCAGCCAGGAATCGCCAGCCTCGAAGGCCCCAGCCGTGGGAGGCGCGCTCCCAGCAAGTGACCGCAGTGTGGCAAGCAGCAATGCCCAACGAGCTGACCACCCTGCTCGCCGAGCACGAAGCCCAACGACTGGCCAACGAAATCGCCCGCCAGCTCGAACACCGCACCGTCGGTGAACTGATCAACCGAGTCACTCGGCACTGGGACTGGTGGCGCTTCAAGCTGGCCGCTGACCTGGTCCGCCAACCCATCGCCATCGCACACCGCATCCTGCGTCGCGACTTCGATTGCGTCGACGTCCGCTGTGAGGACCAGTGGCAGCTCGACCTGGATGCGCCCTGCAAGGCCTGCGCCCAGATCGCGGAAGACACCGTCAACCGGCGCCGTATCGACACAACCGTGCGCCCCTCCCCCTCCCTGCCGATTCCTTCAGCAGAGCCCAAGAGGACCGTCGCGGCACTGCGAACGTCCGCTCCTCTCGCCAAGGAACGCGTCAGCGAGCATGCAGCGAAGGCAAGGGCCATGCTCGCTGTGAAGTCACGGACGGCTCGAAGGATCCTCGGAGGGGGTGTGGCTGTCGCTTGATCCAACCTCGGACCTTTACGGCGTAAAGGAAGCGGCTTGGATGAGCAACGATGTTCGAGCTGCACTCGACGCCGGGGCCTGGCCGCACACCTGCCAGGAACCAAGTCCAGGAAGATCTGAGAGTAGGACGGGCCGGGCCCGGCCCGGTGCCTGCCGACGGCCGGCGACCCGAGCCCCCAGCATGAGCGCGCGGTGCCGTTTCGCCAGAGGTGACGTAGAGGTGGCTCTTTACCGCGGTAAAGATATCAGCCAGCGGCCGCCGTCGCGGACGACGGTGTCCTCGTAGGTGGCGCTGGCGCAGCTGTGGTCCGCCAGTACGGCGATGGCCT